>JBGTLJ010000287.1:0-3608 GCA_041744175.1 Oceaniglobus sp.
CAGGTCGTCACCGCGCCGCAGACCCCGGGCAGGTCGCTCGAGGCCAGTTCCGAAAGCGTCGAGGCGGCGCTGCGCGAGGCGTTGCAGTCTGCGGCTGAGGCACCAAGCGCTCCGCGCGAAACCGCGCCTGACGTCGCCGAACCCTCGGGCCCGCCCCTGACATCGGGGGAAAAGGACGGCCTGCGGGTGGCGGTACAGAAATGCTGGAATGTCGGTGCGCTCAGCTCCGAAGCGCTGGCCACCACCGTGGTGATCGAGGTGCAGATGAACCGCGACGCCACCCCCGATGCGGGCTCGCTTCGCCTGCTCTCATCCGGTGGCGGCAGCGATACCGCCGCCGGCCAGGCGTTCGAGGCGGCGCGCCGCGCAATCATCCGCTGCGGGGCCACCGGATTTCCCCTGCCGGTTGAAAAATACGGCCAGTGGAAGACAATCGAAATGACATTCGATCCCAGCGGCATGCGGCTCAGATGAGCTGCCGCAAGATTTGACAGAATGAGGACCATCATGACTCCCATCCGCCTGCTGATCGCCGCGCTGTTGCTCGCGCTTTTGCCCGCCGTCAGCCCCGCCACCGCGCAGGACGGCCCGCTGCGGATCGACATTACCGAAGGCGTGATAGAACCGCTGCCCTTCGCAGTACCCGATTTCATCGCCGAAAACGGGGGCGGGGCAGAATATGCTGGGCAGATCTCCCGCGTCATCGCCGCGGACCTGGCGGGCACCGGCCTGTTCCGCGAAATCCCGGCCGAGGCGTTCATCGCCCGTGTGGAAACCTTCACACCGTCCGTGGATTACGCCAACTGGAAGGCGGTGAATGCCCAGGCCCTTGTCACCGGCGCGGTGATGGCGGATGGCAACGGCGGGCTGACCGTCAAATTCCGCGTTTTCGACGTGTTTTCGGAGGCACCGCTGGGCGAAGGCCTGCAATTCCAGGGCACCACCAACAGCTGGCGGCGGATGGCCCACAAGGTCGCCGATGCGGTCTATTCGCGGATCACCGGCGAGGGCGGCTATTTCGACAGCCGCGTGGCCTTCGTGTCGGAAACCGGCCCCAAGAACGCCCGGCAGAAACGTCTTGCCGTGATGGATTACGACGGCGCCAACATCCAGTACCTTACGGACAGCGCGTCGATCGTGCTGGCGCCGCGGTTTTCGCCCGCGGGTGACCGGATCCTCTATACCAGCTACGAAACCGGCTTTCCGCAGATCTACCAGCTCGATGTCGGCTCGGTCAGCCGGGTGCCGCTGTCGGTTCCGACCGATTCGATGACCTTCGCGCCGCGCTATGCTCCGGATGGGCAGACAGTGCTGTTCTCTGCGGCACAGGGCGGCAACACCGACATTTATCGGCTGCGCCCCGGCGGGCAGCCAGAACGCCTGACCAACACGCCCAGCATCGAAACCGCCCCGTCCTACGCGCCCGACGGCAGCAGCATCGTGTTCGAGAGTGACCGGTCGGGCACCCCGCAGCTCTATGTGATGCCTGCAAACGGCGGCGAGCCGACGCGCATCTCTTTCGGTGCGGGGCGCTACGGCACCCCGGTCTGGTCGCCCCGCGGCGATCTGATCGCGTTCACCAAACAGAATGCGGGCCGATTCCACATCGGCGTGATGCGCACCGACGGATCCGAGGAACGGCTGCTCACCGCGTCGTTTCTCGATGAGGGTCCGACCTGGGCGCCCAACGGCCGGGTGCTGATGTTCACCCGCGAAACCCAGGGGGCGGACGGGCAGTCGGCGCTTTATTCCGTCGACATATCGGGGCGCAACCTGCGCAAACTGCCTCATGACGGCGGCGCGTCGGATCCGGCATGGTCACCGTTGCTGAAATGACCGCGGCGACGCCTCCGCCTTACTTTCGCAAAAATACTCAAATCGACGCCATAGCCGCCCACACCCGTTCCCATATGGCGGCGACGGTGCTAGATTCTTCGCAAGACGGGCAGGATACAGGACACATCCCATGAACAAGATCGCAATTTCCCTGCTGCTCGCCCTTTCGGTGTCGGCCTGTACCAATGCCAGCCGCTTCGGCGGCCCGGCCTCCGGTATCGGCGGTCCGGGCGGTGTCGGCGGCTTTGGCACCGACACTATTGGGCAAGGCACGCTCGATCCGGCTTCGCCCGGTTATTTCCAGCAGACCGTGGGCGACCGGGTGCTGTTCGCGGTCGACCAGTCCACCCTCACCGACATTGGACGCACCACACTTTCGGGCCAGGCTCAATGGCTGAACTCCAACCCCGAATACACTGCCATCGTCGAAGGTCACGCCGACGAACAGGGCACCCGGGAATACAACCTCGCGCTGGGCGAACGCCGCGCCGCCGCGGCGCGCGACTATCTCGTCTCCCAGGGCGTCAACGCCACACGTCTGCGCACCGTCACCTACGGCAAGGAACGCCCGATCGAGATTTGCTCGGTCGAATCCTGTTATGCCAAGAACCGCCGCGCCGTCACCGTGATCGCCGCGGGTCAGGCGCTGTCCTGACCATGCGCAGCACTGCCCTTGCCCTCTGCGTCGTCCTGGCGGTGCCGATGCCTGCCGCGGCGCAGGACACGCTGGCCGACATCCGCCAGGAACTTGCCACACTGCTGGTCGAGGTGCAGCGGCTGCGTCGCGAACTGTCCACCACCGGCACCGCGTCGCTCGATCTTTCGGGCACCTCGGCGTTGCAGCGCATCGACACCATGGAAGCCGAACTGCGCCGCCTCACCGGCCAGACCGAGCAGATCGAAAACCGCGTCAACAGCGTCGTCACCGACGGCACCAACCGCATCGGCGACCTGCAATTCCGGCTGTGCGAGCTTGAGCCGGGGTGCGACATCGCCACCATCGGCGAAACTGCACCCCTCGGCGGAACCGCCGCGCCCACCGCGGCACCGCCGCCCCCCGCCAATCCTGTGATCGGCGAGCTCGCCATCGGCGAGAAGGTGGATTTTGATCGGGCCCGGGCGGTGCTCGATCAGGGTGACTTTCGCGCCGCCGCTGACCTCTTTGCGACCTTCACCCAGACCTACACCGCCGGTGCGCTGACCGGACAGGCACATTTCTATCGCGGTCGCGCGCTGGCCGAACTGGGCGATCCGAACGAGGCCGCATTCGCGTTCCTCGAATCGTTCTCCGGTTCGCCGGACGGCGAACGCGCGCCGGATGCGTTGCTAGACCTCGGGCTGACGCTGATGGAACTCGGCCAGACCGAAAATGCCTGTTCCACCCTGGGCGAGGTCACGACCCGGTTCCCGGAAAATCCCGCCAGCCTTCAGGCGCAGACGGCGCGTGCAACCCTCATCTGCGGATGATTGCGCGGGCCTTTGCCGCCGCCCTTCACGACATCCTTGGCAACACCCCGCCCGCCCGTCTGGGCCTCGCCGTATCGGGCGGCGGCGACAGCATGGCTCTGCTGCACCTCGTCGCACGCTGGGCGCCCCCTGGCATGTCGCTTCACGTGGTCACCGTCGATCACGGGCTGCGCGACGACGCCGCGCAAGAGGCCGCCAGCGTCGCGCAACAGGCCCAAACTTTGGGCATCGGCCACGATATCCTGCGTTGGAACGGCCGCGCTGCCGTCGGCAACCTGCAATCCGCCGCGCGCGATGCCCGCCGC
>JBGTLJ010000288.1:0-3349 GCA_041744175.1 Oceaniglobus sp.
ACCTGATGCTGGAGCTTGCCGCGCGGGGAGTGGAGATCGTGGCGGATCTGAGGCCCAGCGACAACCTCTTCATGTGGGAGCCCTTCTATCACGTCGGCGGGGCGCAGGTGATGATCCTGCCGATCCTCTGCGACGTGACGCTGACTATCGCCGGGGCCTTTTCGGCCAGCCGGTTCTGGCATCAGGTCTGCGATGCCGGGTGTACGCATATCCATCATCTTGGTGGGATCCTGCAAATCTTGCTGGCGCAACCACCGTCGGAGCTGGACCGTGCCCATCAGGTGCGCATCGCCTGGGGCGGCGGCTGCACCGAGGCGGCGTGGCGGCCTTTTGAGGATCGTTTCGGACTCGAGATCCGGGAGTGTTACGGCATGACCGAGGCATCCTCGATCAGCAGCTACAATGCCGAAGGTGTGGTCGGCGCGGTCGGGCGGCCGCTGCGGTGGTTCGACATCCGGATCATGGACGACGCTGGCTGCTTTCTGGGCGCGGGTGAGGGCAGGGGCGAAATTGTCATGACCAGCTCGATCCCCGGCGCAATCTTCGACGGCTATCACCGCGCACCGGAAGCGACGACACAGGCGCTGCGGGCAGATGGATTTCACACCGGCGATCTGGGATCTCTGGGCGAGGATGGACTGCTGCGGTTTCACGGCCGAATGTCGGACAGCGTTCGCTGTCATGGCGAAAACGTGTCGGCGTTCGAGGTTGAGTCCGTCGTGAACCGGCATCCCGACGTCGCGGAGAGCGCAATGGTGGGGGTTCCCGGCGAACTGGGCGAACAGGACATCCAGCTTTTCCTGAGATTGCGCCCCGGTGCCGAGCGGGCTCCGGCGGCGATCTCTGATTGGCTGGCCTCGCGATTGGCGGCATATCAGCGTCCGCGGTTCATCGCGTTTGTCGACGCGTTTTCGAAAACGCCAAGCCAGCGCATCCAGAAACACCAATTACCGTCAGACCCCGAGGGCCGTTGGGAACGTGCGGCACGTCGGGGTAAATCGGGAGAGGGCGCGCACACCGCAGATCGCTCCGGAGCGAAAAGGTTTCAGATTGACTCTCGATCTGAAAATGGACCTTGATCTAATTTAAGACGATAGAGCAAGATCTTGCGGGAAGACCGCTTCACTTGTTCCGTATTCGTTGAGGGATCGCAAGTCTTCGTTTGGGGGCCGTTGGGGTGAGAGTGATGCCGAAAGCCACGTCACCGGGGTTGACGATCGGCGGTATTGCGAAAGAAGCGGCGCGTCATGCTGCCGCGCCTGATGCGTTGACGTGGCGGACCCACCTGGCGTGACATCGCACTCAATTTCCCGCATGGAGGTCTGGCATCTGCAACTGCCGGTCAACGCGCGCCGCGACCACGGGATCGGGTCGGTCGTCGGATCGATCGATATCGTGGTGCTCGGCCTGCGGGTCGAGGACGGGACGATGGGTTGGGGCGAGGCCTCGCCGTGGTCGGTCTTCACCGGCTCGGCAGAGGCGAGTTTCGCAGCACTCGACCGCTATATTCGCCCCAATGTGGTCGGACGGTCGTTAGGCGACCGCGCGGCGATCATGCGCGACGCGGCCCATGCCGTCGCTCATTGCACCGAGGCGAAGGCGGCACTCGACACTGCCTTGCTGGATCTCCAGGGTCGGCTGAGCGGGCTGCCGGTCTGGGCGCTGCTAGGTGGCAAGTGCCGTGACACGATCCCGCTCTCCTGTTCCATAGCTGATCCGGATTTCGACAACGATCTGCGGCTGATGGACCGCATCGCGGCGGACGGGCTGCGGATCATCAAGGTCAAGACCGGGTTTTGCGACCATGCGTTCGACATGATGCGGCTGGAACGGTTGCGCAAGGACTGGCCCGATTTCGACATCCGCGTCGACTACAATCAGGGGCTCGCCCCCGCCGACGCGCTCGTCTGTGTCCGCGACGTGGCGACGTTTCGCCCGACCTTTGTCGAACAGCCCGTAAAGGCGCATTTTTTCGACCTGATGGCGCGGATCCGCGATGCCGTTGACGTGCCGCTCCTGGCGGACGAAAGCGTGTTCGGACCCGAAGACATGCAGCGCGCGATCGCGGCAGGCGTCGCCGACGGGGTGTCGATCAAGATCATGAAGTCGGGCGGTTTGACCCGCGCGCAAACCGTCGCGCGGATGGCCGCATCCGTCGGGATGACCGCCTATGGCGGCGACATGTTCGAGGCCGGGATCGCCCATCTGGCGGGCACCCATATGATCGCGGCCACGCCGGAGATCACCTTGGGCTGCGAATTCTATCAGACCAGCTATTTTCTGACAGAAGATATCCTCTCCTCTCCGTTCGAGGTCGCGGACGGGGAGGTCGTCGTGCCGACATCGTCAGGTCTCGGCATCCTGCCTGATCCTGAACGGCTGCGGAAATACGCGGTCCGCGAGGTGGCTGCGTGAGCGTGCAGCATGTCGCGGTGGTCGGCGCCGGGATCGTCGGTGTGTCGGCCGGCATCTGGCTGCGCCGGGCCGGAATCGACGTGACGCTGGTGGACAGAACGGCGCCGGGGCAGGGCACCTCCTTTGGCAATGCCGGGGTTCTCGCCGCCTGCTCGATGGTGCCGGTGACCGTACCGGGCTTGCTGCGCAAGGCGCCCCGAATGTTGATGAACCCGGACTTTCCGCTGTTCCTGCGCTGGTCCTATCTTCCGAGGCTGGCACCGTGGCTGATGAAATACATGGGCCACGCCAACGACGCGGACACCCGCCGCATCGCCGCGGGGCTGGCGCCCATTGTCGCCGACAGTCTCGACCAGCATCGCGCGTTGACCGAGGGGCTGGCGGCGGCGGACTGGATCACGCCCTCCGACTATGTCTTTGCCTATGCGGATCGCGCGGCATTCGATGCGGATGGCTATGGGTGGCGATTGCGCCGCGACGCAGGTTTCGTGCCGGCGCTTCACGAGGGTGATGCGGTGCAGTCCTACGATCCGGCGCTGTCGCCCGACATCCGCTGCATCGCGGTGGTCGCAGACCACGGATACATTCGCGATCCGGGCAAGTACGTTGCGGCGCTGGCCTTGGAATTCACGGCGATGGGCGGCCGCGCCATGCAGGCGGTGGTGCAGGATTTCGATCTGTCAGGCGGCAGGGTCCGGGCGGTCGAGACCGATCGCGGCAGGATCGACTGCGACGCCGCGGTGCTGGCGACCGGGGTCTGGTCGAAACCGCTCATGCAAAAGCTCGGCCTGAACGTGCCGCTGGAATCCGAACGCGGCTATCACATCGTCTTTGAGGCGGCGACGGGCGGGCCGAAGCAACCTGTGATGGTGGCGGGCGGCAAGTTCGTCGCGACGCCGATGGCCGCTGGTCTGCGCTGCGCGGGGATCGTGGA
>JBGTLJ010000289.1:0-3869 GCA_041744175.1 Oceaniglobus sp.
GGTTCGCCCGGTGCTGGCGCAGCGATTGCCCGGCGTGCCGCTGGAACCTGCGGCGGACTGTCTGATCGACGCCGCGTCGGCGGATGAGTTGCTGTCGCTCGCGTCGGATTCCGTGACCGGCCCGACCGCGGGCACCCGGGAAATCGTGTCCCGGATCCTGTCGCGACCCGGGACGATCCAATGCCTGGCAACCGACGGGTTGTCGCCCTTTCTCAGAACGTAGGAGCCGCAAGATGGTCCAACTGACCCTGCCCAAGAACAGCCGTATCCGCACCGGCAAGACGTGGCCGCGTCCGGACGGCGCCAACAACCTGAGGAAATTCAGCATCTATCGCTGGAATCCGGAAGACGACGAGAATCCGCGCGTCGACACGTATTTCGTGGATATGGACACCTGCGGACCCATGGTTCTGGACGCGCTGATCAAGATCAAGAACGAGATCGACCCGACCCTGACGTTCCGCCGGTCCTGCCGCGAAGGTATCTGCGGGTCCTGTTCCATGAACATCGACGGGATCAACACGCTGGCCTGCATCTATGGCATGGACGAGATCAAGGGCGACGTGAAGATCTATCCGCTGCCCCACATGCCGGTGATCAAGGACCTGATCCCCGACCTGACGCATTTCTACGCCCAGCACGAAAGCATCATGCCCTGGCTCAAGACCGAGACGCCCGCACCGGAAAAGGAGTGGAAGCAGAGCATCGAGGACCGCAAGAAGCTGGACGGCGACTATGAGTGCATTCTCTGCGCCTGCTGCTCGACGGCCTGTCCCAGCTATTGGTGGAACAGCGAACGGTTTCTCGGGCCCGCCGCGCTGTTGCAGGCGCATCGCTGGATCGTCGATTCCCGCGACGAGGCGACGGGCGAGCGTCTTGACGATCTGGAGGATCCGTTCAAGCTGTACCGGTGCCACACCATCATGAATTGCGCCAAGACCTGCCCCAAGGGTCTGAACCCGGCCAAGGCGATCGGGTCGATCAAGCAAATGATGGTCGAGCGGACGGTCTGAACGGCGTATGACCTGCGTACACAAAGCGTATGACTCGCGTATGTATAAACTGCCCGAGGTCCCCGCGCCCGCGATCTGAAACCTGTTGACCGGCGCGGGGCGTTTGCCCGACACTTGCCCAGACTTTGGGCGGGGGAGGGCGCGCCATGACCACCATTCTGCTCGGCACCACCAAGGGGGCATTCGTCGCTCGCGAGACGGACGGCGACTGGGATCTGAGCGGGCCCCATTGCGACGGCTGGCCGATCAACCATGCCATCGGCGATCCGGCGACCGGCACGATCTGGGCCGGGGGGGGCGGCGAGTGGAGCGGCGCCGGGGTCTGGCGCAGCGCAGACGGTGGCGCGAGCTGGCAGCTTGCAAAGATGACCCGCGGCCAGATGGACCACATGGCGGCGGAGGACGCCGATTTCGCCGCGATGATCGGCTGGCAGGACGCGCCCGCCCCGTTCGCCGAGAGCTTCGTCCAGATCTGGTCGCTGGGTCTGTCGCACGGGCGGCTCTACGCCGGTTCCAAGCCTGCGCGGCTGCTGGTCAGCGACGACGACGGCGGGACATGGAGCGAGATCGAGGGGCTGCGCCGTCATCCTTCGGCGGAAAGCTGGACGCCGGGGGCGGCCGGTCTGGTGCTGCACAGCATCGTCGGCCATCCGCAAGACCCCGCGCGGCTTTGGATCGGTATCTCGGCGGCGGGGGTGTTCGCGACAGAGGACGGCGGTGCCACATGGGACCGTCGCAACCGGCTGTCCAATGCCGGGGCCTGCGTGCATCACGATCACCCGGCCGCACCGCGCGACGGCGAAACAGGGCATTGCGTGCACAACATGGTGCGGGCTACGGGGACGGGAGACACGGGGACGGGCGATCTGCTGTACCAGCAGAACCACCACGGGGTCTGGCGGTCGTCTGACGGCGGACGCAGCTGGGACGACATCGGGCACGGCCTGCCCTCGACCTTCGGCTTTCCCATTGTCGTGGATCCGCATGATGCACGGCGGATCTGGACTGTCCCGCTGAACGGCGTCACCGAAGGGCGCTATCCGCCGGACGGAGCGGCGGCGGTGTGGCATTCCGCCGATGGCGGCGAAAGCTGGGCGGCCCAGCGTGCGGGTCTGCCGCAGCGCAACTGCTTTTTCACCGTGCTGCGTCAGGCCATGGCGACCGACGCCGCGACACCGGCGGGGATCTATTTCGGCACCAATTCGGGGTCGGTGTTTGCCAGCCGCGACGGCGGCGCCCGGTGGCAGGAGATCCTGCGCCATCTGCCGACGATTCTTTCGGTGGAAACGATGAGGGATCCGCACTGACGGAATGGCCCGTCGCCGTGCGACAGGCGGCAGAGCCGGTTTCGCGGGTTCGCACCGCAAGACCGCCACTGGGGCATGAGCTGCCGCCGACCATACCCGCAATCTATTCGTGACCGGACACCGGGCGGGCAGGTCAACCGCATCGTCGACGCGCCCGCATGCCACGCGGCATCGAGCCGGAGGTCCGTGTGCGGGACTGAATGTCAGCGCAAGGGGCCGCTTTTTCGGAGCTTGACGGAGCAAGATTCCGGCGGTGCGCGATCCCGGACGCCGGGCATGGCCGGCTCGCTTGGACGCCTAGCCTGTAAGATCGCGCACCTTGTCCGTAAGGTCGGCGATGTAGCTGGCGGTGTCCAGCGGCGCGCCGGTGACGCGGATCAGCGTTTCGTGCGACGACGAGGATCTGGCGTGCCGGTGGACGTGTTCGCCGAGCCAGCCGCGCAGCGGTAGGTAGTCGCCGCGCCCGAGCCCGGCGGCCACGTCCGGCACCCCCCGCGCCGTGGCGAAGAACTGCGAGGACATGATGTTACCCAGCGTGTAGGTCGGGAACGATCCGACATAACCTTGCGACCAATGCACATCCTGCAACACGCCCAGCGTGTCGTTGGGCACGTCAAGCCCCAGATCGTCGCGCATCCCTTGCGCCCAGACGGCGGGAAGGTCGCCGACCGGCATATCGCCCGTCATCAGCGCCGCCTCGATCTCCGAACGCAGGATGATGTGCAGGTCATAGGTCAGTTCGTCCGCCTCTACCCGGATGAAGCCCGGGGCGACGCGGTTCACCGCGCGCCAGAATTCTTCCGCCGTGACATCGGCAAGCTGGGTGGGAAAGTGGTCGCGCAGGTCGGCAAAATGCAGATCCCAGAACCGGCGCGACCGCCCGACGCGGTTTTCCCAGAGCCGGGACTGGGATTCGTGCATCCCGAAGCTGGTTCCGCCGACGGCGTAGAGGTTCACGAGATCGGTGGCAAAGATGCTGCGGCTGTGTTCTGCCGAGACTCCCTGTTCGTACATCCCGTGCCCCGCCTCGTGCCAGAGCGCGAAGAGACCGCCGGGCAGCCAGGTTTCGCGGAACCGGCCGGTGATGCGGACATCGTCGCGGCCCATGGATATCTCGAACGGGTGCACCGTTTCGTCCAGCCGTCCGCGCGTCGGATCGTAGCCCATGCGCGCGGCGATCTTCAGGCCGAACGCAATCTGCGTTTCGTTCGGGTAGGCGCGATCGAGAAAATCGGTCCGCGGCTGCGGCGCGGCTGCGGCGCGGGCGATCAGCGGCACGATGGCGGATTTCAGCGTGGCGTAGATGCGGCGCAATTCGGCCCATGTGACGCCCGGTTCATACCTTGCGATCATCGGGTCATAGGGGTGGGCGCCGCCGCCGATGGCGGCAGAAACCTGGCGTTGCAGGGTCAGCATCCGGTCGAGCAGGGGCGCGTAGGACGCAAAATCGTTTTCGGCGCGCGCCGTCACCCAGGCGGCCTGTGCGCGCGTCCTCTGGCCCGCCATTTCCGCGATCAGGCTGGCCGGGATGCGCGACAGGATGGCGATC
>JBGTLJ010000290.1:0-2142 GCA_041744175.1 Oceaniglobus sp.
GATCGCGGCAGGCAAGCGGCCGCCAGGTGCGCGGCCGGAAGACCGCGTCGTCGCCCTGTCAGCGCTGCATCTGAATTCGATAGGCGGGACCATGGACGCGCCTTTGCGCCATGCGTCCCTGTCGGCATGGCGGGCCAGAGGCATTCTGCGCCGGGCGATGCGCGATCCTGCGGCGGTCACGGAGGGCCGGTTACAAGGGTCGGAATTCGTCCGCCGGGCAGGTCTGCTGCGGGCGCAGGCGTTCGGTATTTGAGGGATAACATCTACGACCGACGCAGGGTCGCGCGTTTTTCGCCCGCAGATGACGGAACCGCACGCAGGACGCCCGCGTCCGTCAGGTTGTCCGCACGCGCTGTGTGCGCAGCATCAGCCAGACGAGCGAGCCGCCCGCCAGCACCAGAAACGGGATCATCGCATAGTTGACCGCATGCCAGCCGGCCTCGGGGCTGCCGCCCGAACAGTTCATCAGCCCGCCCGACGCAAGCGAGGCGAGCGTGACGCATCCGAACACGATCATGTCGTTCATGCCCTGTACCCGGCCCCTCTCTGCCGCAGAATGGGCGCCCGCCAGCATCGACGTGGCGCCGATGAAGCCGAAATTCCACCCGATCCCGAGCAGGACCAACGCCAGAAAGAACTGGTCCAGCTGCACACCCGACAGCCCGACGATCCCGGCGCATGCGAGGATGGCAAGACCGATCCCGACGATCCGTTCGACCCCGAAGCGCGCGATCAGGTGACCGGTGAAAAACGACGGTACGAACATCGCCAGCACATGGGCGGACACGACATCGGCGGCATTGTTCGTGGTGAATCCGCAGCCGACGACGGCCAGCGGCGTCGAGGTCATCACGAGGTTCATCAGCGCATAGGACACCATGGCGCAGATGATCGCCACGGCGATGCGCGGTGTCGTCAACAGCTGCCACCTCGTGCGTCCGTTGTCATCGCCCGAACGGGGCGCCGGGGGCTTGGGAATCTTCAGCCCCAGGAAAAGCGCGGAACCGACGATGTTCAGCGCGATCACCGCCAGATAGCTGCCGAGAAACGGCACCACCGATGCATCCGCCGTCAGCTTGATCAACTGCGGACCGATGATCGCCGAAAACAGCCCGCCCGCCATCACATAGGAAATCGCCTTGGGGCGGAACGCGTCGTTTGCGGTGTCGGACGCGGCAAAGCGATAGAACCCCTGCGCCGACATGTAGACGCCGGTAAACAGTGACCCGATCAGAAACACCGGAAAGCTTGCGATGGACAGCCCGAAGGCGCCGATCCCGGCCCCCAGCGCACCGCCCAGCGTTCCCACCCAGAACCCCGCACGCCGCCCATGTCTCTGCATGAAGGCGGACATCGGCGTGGCGCACAGCATGTTGCCAAGAACGATCATCGAAATGGGCAAGGTCGCGAAACATATGTTCGAGGCGAGGGACTGGCCCGCGAGCCCGCCGATGATGAAGATCATCGGCATCTGTGCGCCAAGTATCGCCTGTGCGGCGACCAGGATCCAGACGTTGCGCAAGGCGGTTTTGGGGGCTGTCGTTTCGGTCATGAATCCCCATACGCCGAGGCCCCGCCTTGTGGAAGAGGGCGGTCGATCAGATGGGCAAAGCTGCCGCAGACGCTGCCATGTCGCAGGCCCATGGGGGCAAGCGCGGTCCCTTCGGCGTCACGCGCCGCAAACAGCGGCGGACCCTCGGCGCGCAGGGTCGTGGCATAGTGGAATTCATGCCCCATCCAATCGCCGGCGAACGGACCATGGACGGCGGACAGATGACGATAGCCCAGATGCAGCCGCCGCTGCGCGAAACTGGTGGACAGCGGCAGGAGCCCTGCCATGGCATGGACGGCTCCCTCTGCATCCGTCAGGGTTTCGCCAAGCACCATGTATCCGCCGCATTCTCCATAAATTTCAGTCGTTTGAGCCGCCTTTCTCAGGCTTTGCAGGAACGTGGCATTCTGTGCCAGTTTGCCTGCATGAAGTTCCGGGTAGCCGCCGGGCAGGATCACCAGATCGGCCCTTGGCACCGGATCATCCGCCAGAGGTGAGAATTCGACGATCTGCGCACCCGCGCTGTGCCAGTCGCCGATCATATGGGGATAGGCGAAGGCAAACGCAGGATCGCGCGCAATGGCGATGCG
>JBGTLJ010000291.1:0-2703 GCA_041744175.1 Oceaniglobus sp.
CCACGTTCATCCCCGGCTCGAGGAAATCGCGGCACTTTTCCAGCGTCTCGGAAAACAGCGTCACCTCGAACAGCCCGGTGGGATCGGACATCGCCACAAACGCATACCGGCTTCCCCGCGCCGACTTGCGCTCCTGGCGCGACGCTACTGCGCCCGCCAGCTTGGCGACGCAGGGACCGCGCGCGACCTGCACCGTCAGATCGGCCAGGGTCGTGACGTTGCGCCGCTTCAGCGCCACCATGTAATCGTCGAGCGGATGGCCGGACAGATAGAAGCCGACCGCCTTATGCTCCTCGGCCAGCTTTTCGGCGGGCAGCCAGTCGGCCACGGGCAACAGGCGCGGTTCGGGCAGATCGTCGCCCCCGTCGCCGAACAGCGACACCTGATCGCTGGCCTTCTGGTCCTGCACGGCGGCGGAATACCCCACCAGCGCATCCAGACTGTCGAACACCCGGCGCCGGTTCGCATCCAGCTGGTCGAACGCACCCGCGCGCGCCAGCATTTCCATGGCCCGCTTGCCGACGCCTTTCAGATCGACGCGCCGGGCCAGATCGAACAGCGTCGCGAACTGTTTTTCGCCCCGTGCCGCGGTGATCAGCTTCATCGCCTCAAGGCCGACGCCCTTCAAAGCCCCCAGCGCATAGACCACGGCACCGTTCTGCACGGTGAACGTGGCGGCGGAACGGTTGACGCAAGGCGGCACGATAGCGATGTCCAGCCCCCGGCGCACCTCTTCGGCGTAAACCGCCAGCTTGTCGGTCAGGTGGATGTCGCAGTTCATCACCCCGGCCATGAACTCCACCGGGTGGTTCGCCTTGAGCCACGCGGTCTGGTAACTGACGACCGCATAGGCGGCGGCGTGGGATTTGTTGAATCCGTAGTTGGCGAACTTCTCCAGCAGGTCGAACACCTCTGTTGCCTTGCGCTTCTCTACCCCGTTGGCCTTGGCGCCGGCCTCGAACTTCGGGCGTTCGCGGGCCATTTCGGCGGCGATCTTCTTGCCCATGGCGCGGCGCAAGAGATCGGCGCCCCCCAGCGAATAGCCGCCCATGACCTGGGCGATCTCCATCACCTGTTCCTGATAGACGATGATGCCTTGGGTCTCTGCCAGGATGTGGTCGATGCTGGGATGGATCGATTCCAGGTCCCGCAGCCCGTTCTTGACCTCGCAATAGGCCGGGATGTTCTCCATCGGCCCGGGCCGGTACAGTGCGACCAGCGCCACGATATCCTCGATGCAGGTGGGTTTCATCCGGCGCAGGGCATCCATCATGCCGCTGCTTTCCACCTGGAACACCGCCACCGTCCGTGCCGACGCATAGAGCCTGTAGGACGCCGCATCGTCCAGCGGGATCAGCGCGATGTCGTTCTCGCCCCCCTCCGGCGGATCGTAGAGCCTGCGCCCGTCGGCGGCCATGTGAAGCGCGCGCCCGCTGCCGCGGATCAGATCGACGGCGTTCTGCACCACGGTCAGCGTCTTCAGACCAAGAAAGTCGAACTTGACCAGGCCCGCCTGTTCCACCCATTTCATGTTGAACTGTGTGGCCGGCATGTCGGACCTGGGATCCTGGTAGAGCGGCACCAGTCGGTCCAGCGGCCGGTCGGCGATCACCACGCCAGCGGCATGAGTGGACGCATTGCGCAAAAGCCCCTCGACCTGGCTGCCATAATCCAGAAGCCGCGCCACCACCTCTTCGGCGCGCGCCGCCTCGCGCAGACGCGGCTCGTCGGCCAGCGCCTTGTCGATGCTCACCGGCTTGACCCCCTCGACCGGGATCATCTTGGACAGCCGGTCCACCTGCATGTAGGGCATCTGCAACACCCGCCCCACATCGCGCACCGCCGCCTTGGACAACAGCGCGCCGAAGGTGATGATCTGCCCCACCCGGTCGCGGCCGTACTTGCCCTGCACATAGCGGATCACCTCTTCGCGGCGGTCCATGCAGAAATCGATGTCGAAATCCGGCATCGACACCCGCTCGGGGTTCAGGAACCTCTCGAACAGCAGCGAATAGCGCAGCGGGTCCAGATCGGTGATCGTCAGCGCATAGGCTACCAGCGATCCGGCCCCGGATCCGCGGCCGGGCCCCACCGGGATGCCGCGGTCCTTGGCCCATGTGATGAAATCCGCCACGATCAGGAAATAGCCGGGAAACCCCATGCCCTCGATGATCCCCAGTTCGAACTCCAGACGTTTTTCATACTCCTCCACCGCCGCCGCGTGGGGGATCACGCGCAGCCGCTCAACAAGCCCGGCACGGGCGGCGGCGCGCAGCTCCGCCACCTCGTTCTCGGCGAACTTCGGCAGGATCGGATCGCGGCGCTCCGCCTTGATCGCGCAGCGGCGGGCAATCTCCACGGTGTTCTCCACCGCCTCGGGCAGATCGGCGAACAGCGCCACCATTTCCGCCTGGCTCTTGAAATAGTGCTGCGGCGTCAGGCGGCGGCGCGGCCCCTGCTGGTCCACATAGGCGCCCTCCGCGATGCAGATCAGCGCATCGTGGGCCTCGTACATCTCGGCCTTGGGGAAATACACGTCGTTGGTCGCCACCAGCGGCAGATCCATCCCATAGGCCAGATCCAGATGACCCCGCTCGCTCAGCCGCTCAGGCTCGGGCGCCACGCCGTCCTCGCCGGGATGGCGCTGCAATTCGATGTAGAACCGGTTCGGATAGATCGCTGCCAGCCGCGCCGTCAGCGCCC
>JBGTLJ010000292.1:0-2328 GCA_041744175.1 Oceaniglobus sp.
GCACCCGGCATGTCGCCCGCCGCGATACGGCGCACCCGCTCGAACGACAGCGCAACGGTGCGCGGCACCGGCAGATCCAGCCGCATCAGCCGTTGCAGGCATTTCGCCCGCCCGCCATGGGCCGACGCCGTGATATCGGCACTCGGCGTGATCAGCATGTGGGGGTCCGGTCGGGTCGGTTTCTGCACTGCGGCACTCCGTTCTCGCGCAGGATAGCCGGGCGGATGTGTCGCGCAAGGTTTACATTGACGGACGGAGTGCCACTGGCGCAACGTCTGGCGCGCGGTGCCCTACCCCTCGATCCTCGTCAGATCCGCCACCCCGAGGCAGACCGTGCGGATGCGTGACAGCAGGTTCAGCCGGTTGCGCCGCACCACCGTGCTGTCAGCATTCACCTGCACCGCCTCGAAGAACGCATCTATCGGCCCGCGCAGCGCTGCCATCGCCGCCATGGCCGCGCCGAAATCCTCGGCCTCCATGGCAGGCGCGATCCTTGCATCGGCGGCGTCGAGCGCGGCGAACAGCGCCCGCTCCTCATCGGTCTCGGCAAATTTCACATCGGCGCCGTAGGAATATTCGACCCCATCCGCCGCTTCCGCCTGGGACAGGATGTTGTTCGCCCGCTTGAAACCCTGCAAAAGGTTGGCCCCATCCTCGGTCTTGAGAAACGCCGCCAGAGCCTCGGCCCTCTTCACCAGCAGCGTCAGGTCATCGTTGTTCGGCATAGCAATGCAGGCGTCGATAACGTCGTGGCGAATGTTTTTGTCGCGGAGGTAGACCTTGAGGCGGTCGTGGATGAAGGTGAGGAGGTTCTGGCTCTCATATTCCTCCAGATTCAGTCGCATTTCTTCGAGACTCGGGACAGTCGTATCAACAGCGACACCTAAAGCACGAGAAAGCAACACCTCTTTATCGCCCATCTTGCTGAATGTTTCTGAAAGAGTGTCTTTCTTTCGAGCCTCACTGCTTTCGACATTTCTGGCCATCACAACCAGTTGGCTTCGAATCGCTCGCAGGACCGCCTCTTTGATAAGGAGAAGAAGCGATATATGATAACCTTCCGCGGTAACCTGTCTCAGAATTCCTAGCGCTGCTCTTCGCAAGCCATACGGATCCTTCGAACCAGTAGGCTTTTCGTTGATAGTCCAAAAACCCGCCAAAATGTCCAGCTTTTCGGCCAGCGCCACCGCAACCGACAGGGGCGCGGTGGGCACCTCGTCGGACGGACCCAACGGCGCGTAGTGCTCCTGCGCGACGGCGGCGACATCGGCGGGGTGGCCCGCGGCCTCAATGTAATACCGCCCCATAAGCCCCTGAAGTTCGGGGAATTCATAGACCATTTCGCTGGCCAGATCGGCCTTGGCCAGCTTCGCGGCCAGCTCTGACTGATCAGGGTCCGCGCCGACCAGCGGCGCGATCTCGCGCGCCAGAGCGGCGACCCGCGCCACCCGGTCGGCGACCGTGCCCAGTTTATTGTGGAAGGTCACATCCCGCAGCTTGTCGACCCAGACCTCCATGCCCCTTTCGGACGTCGCCACGCGCAAATCGTTCTCCCAGAAGAATTTCGCATCCGACAACCGCGCCGCAAGTACCTTTTCGTTGCCCCCGAGGATCGTCGCGCCCGCGTCCGCCGTCTCGCGGTTGGCGACGGTGACGAAATGGGTGATCCGCGCCGATTTCGCATCGCGCACCGAAAAGAACTTCTGGTGTTCGCGCATGGAGGTCTGCAGCACCTCGGGCGGCAGGCCCAGAAAATCGTCGCCGATACGCCCCATCAGCACCACGGGCCATTCCACCAGCCCGGCAACCTCGGCCAGCAGGGCGGCATCCTCGACCACCTCGAGGCCCAGTGCGAAGGCCCGGTTCGTGGCATCAGCCCAGATCGTATCGGCCCGGTCCTGCGCCGACAAGACCACATGGGCGCGCTTCAGCTTTGCCGCGTAATCGTCGAACCGTGTTACCGAAAACACATCCGGCGCCATGAAACGGTGACCGCGCGTCGTATTTCCCGCGACGATCCCGTCGATGGTCAGGTCCACCACCCGGTGCCCCGTCTCGTCCGACAGGATGCACAGGATCGACTGCAACGGCCGCACCCAGCGCAGGTTTCCATCGCCCCAGCGCATGGATTTCGGCCAGGGAAACCCCCTTACCACCGCCTCCAGCACCTCGGCCACAATGCCATCCGCAGCCCGCCCCGGCGTTTCGATCACCGCGACGTAGACCTGCCCCTTCTTGTCGTCGCGCATCTGCAACGCATCGCGCGCCACCCCGGCGCCGCGCAAAAACCCCTCGACCGCCTTGTCGGGCGCATCGACGCGGGGGCCC
>JBGTLJ010000293.1:0-2102 GCA_041744175.1 Oceaniglobus sp.
CGCCGGAGCGCGCCCGCCACGGTGCCCCGATCCTGCCGACCGCCCGTGAACAAGGGCCGACGGATGAACCGCCGGCCCTGCATCGTCGCCCGTCACAGGATGGCCGTGCCTAGCCGGCGAACCACATGCCCAACATCCAGATGCCCATTCCGGCCATGATCAGGTTCTCGGACAGGGATATCGCCCCCAGCGGCACGTTCGACCCGCCGCCGACGCAGGCGCACTTGATGTCGCGCTTTTCGATATACACCGCCTTGATCACGCTGACCGCGCCGATGGTGCCGATGAAGATCCCGACCGGGGCCACCAGCCAGATCAGCGGGCTGCCGGTGCCGATCAGCGCCATCATGCCGATGCCGCTCCACAACTCGAGGAACGGATAGGCATAGCCGTAGGGCACGTATCGCCGTGCCAGCAGGTCATATCCCAGAAACCCGTTCACGAAGCCGCCGACGTCCTGCAGTTTCTGGATCGCCAGCGCCACCATCGAAAGGGCGAAGAACCACATAAGGAAAGTCAGCACCGGGAACCCGTCGTAGAGGTTGACGATGATCGCCAGCGCCATCAGCGCGGTACAGCCGAAAATCGCGATGATCGGGCGATATGTCGTCTCGTCCTTGCCCAGCACCTTCATCCCGAAGTGGGTCTTGAGATCGGTATAGCCGCCGACGCGGGTGCCGTCGATGAACGCCTGCGGAGTGGTCTTGACATCATGGGCGGCGCGGAACGCGTCCACCTCGTCGCGGGTCGTCAGCAGGTTGTCGTCAACGGTGTAGCCCTTGCGCTCCAGCAGCGATTTCGATTTCAGACCGAACGGGCACAGATGCCCCGGCATCGCCATGCGATAGAGAGAGGCGGTCTTCGCATCCCCCCGGCTCTTGTCCCGGGCCCTGTCGGGTCCGTCGATCATCGATGCGTCAAGTGTCTGACTCATTTTCTATTCCCTTTGATCAGCGTTGTGCCGGTGTCCACCGATCCCATGCGCACCCCATCGCGCCGCGATCCCGTGTTCCTTACGAAAAATACGATTCCGGCGATCAGAAAGACGACGACCAGCACGAACAGCAAACCCATGCCGCCCATCATCCAGCCCATGCCGTCCATATGTGCCTCTGTCATCATGTCGTTTCCCTTCGTCTGTCATTCACTCGTGTCGCGGGGGGTTCCGGGGGCGGCGTCGCCGTTGGCCTCAAGATCGACGATGTAGCGCTGCATCTCCGCGATCTCGGCGCGCTGGGCATTGATGATCGCATCCGCCAGTTCGCGCACCCGCGGGTCCGAAATGTCGGCCCGCTCGCTGGTCAGGATCGCGATGGAATGGTGCGGGATCATCGCCCGCATCCAGGCCAGATCCCCGACCGTGCTCTGGCTGCGCACCAGCCACAGCGAGGCGGCAAAGGCCACAATTGCGCCGGCAAAGATCGCCGCGTTGATCTTTCGGCTGGAATACATCCCCAGCATGAAGGCCAGCATGATGATCGCCATCACCGCCCCCATGTAAAGCGCCATCCACATCCGCGTCTGCGAGAAATAGACGTGATCCAAGGCATATGTGTTGAGGTACATCAGGCCGTACATCACCACGGTGGACGTCGCGATCATCGCGAAAAACCGGCCGTATCCCATGCCCATGCCGCCTTTCTTCTCGTCTTGCTGCATCGCGGATTCCATGCTCTCCTCTCGCGTCGTATCAGGTATATATACCCCCTGTAGGTATGTGCAACGGGGTGCGGCGCGAAAGGTTCCGCCGTGATCACCACGAAAGGCGAAAGATGAAGGAAAACAAGCGCCGCACGCTCGACCGGCTGGCCCGGCTCGAGGGACAGGTGCGCGGGGTCGCGCGGATGGTGGAAGAGGACAGGTACTGCGTCGACATCCTGGCGCAGACGGCGGCGGTCCGCTCGGCGGTGCGGGGGGTGGAACGCCTGGTGCTGGAGAACCACGCCCACCACTGCGTCGAGGCCGCCATCGAAAACGGCGATCCCGAAGAGCAGCGCGAAAAGTTCAACGAACTGATCGCGCTGTTGCAGAAAACCCAAGCCTGAGCCGCCGCTGGTCCTACCTGTTTCGGGGCCGCGGATCGCGCACCAAGGCGGACGGCT
>JBGTLJ010000294.1:0-2412 GCA_041744175.1 Oceaniglobus sp.
GGGCGCGGTCCGGCGCGCGTTCCCCGGATTGCCGGTCCGCCTGCACCTGCATAACACCCGCAACACTGGGATCGCCAACGCCTGGGCAGGGCTGGAGGCCGGGGCGCGGGCACTGGATTCGTCGTTCGGCGGGGTCGGCGGCTGTCCGTTCGCGCCCCGCGCCACGGGCAACATCGCGACCGAGGATCTTTTGTACATGCTTCACCGTTCGGGTGTCGAAACCGGGATGGATCTGGACCGGTCCATCGCGGCGGCCGAATGGCTTCAGGCCCGGCTGGGTCATGAGGTTCCGGGGATGGTGATGAAGGCGGGTGGCTTTCCGGCGACGGCCCCATGAGCGACCATTCCCCGAAAGTCCCCGCCGCCGAGCAGGCCTATCGATGGATTCGCCGCGCGATCCTGACCAGGGAACTGGGCGAAGGCGAACGGCTGACGGAAACGCGGCTTGCGGCTGACCTTGGCCTGTCGCGCACGCCGGTGCGCGAGGCGATCAGCCGCCTGACACATGAGGGGTTTGTCGAACAGCAGCAGGGCTATACCACCCGCGTCGCGCGGTTCCCCCAGGATGAGGTCGAACAGATCTTCCACATCCGGCGTCTGCTGGAGGGATATGCCGCGCGCCGTGCCGCCCGCCATGCGAGCGGCGCACAGATCGCCGAACTGCGGGGGCTGTGCCAAGAGATGGGCCGTCACACGCCGCCCCGGACTCAGGCCGACTACGAAACCATTGCCCGGGCTAACGAACGGTTCCACAGGATCATCGTCGAGGCGACGCGATCGCCGAAGTTGCAGGCCCTGTTGAGCGTTGCGGTCGATGTCGGCATGGTGGCACGGACCTATCACCTCTATTCGCGCGACGATCTGATCCGGTCGCTGCGCCATCACGTCGAACTTGTGGATGCGGTGGTCGCGCGGGCCGAAACCTGGGCGGAAAACGTGATGTCTGCGCATATCATGGCCGCCGCGAGCGCGGCCCTGTCGCCCGCACCGGTGCCCGGGTCGGCACCATGACCGGGAGGCCGGACTATACCGGGGTCGCGGTAAATCATACGCGGCGGCTGATGGCATTCACCCGTGGTCTGCGGGACGGCGCGATCGATGCCACGACCCGCGAACTGGTGAACGTCAGGGTGTCCCAGATCAACGGGTGTGCGTTTTGTATCGACACCCACTGCAAACAGGCCCGGATGGCGGGCGAAACCGTCGCGCGCCTTATGCATCTGTCGGCCTGGCACGATTCGCCGCTGTTCACCGGGCGTGAACGGGCCGCCCTGGCCTGGGCCGAACTGCTCACGCATCTGCCGACGGGCGGCATTCCTGACGATGCCTACGGCTCCGCACAAGAGGTGTTCGGCGACGTGGGGCTGGTGGATCTGACCTATGTGGTGATGGCAATCAATTCCTGGAACCGCGCCAGCATCGCGTTCCGTCTGGTGCCCGGATCGAAGGACGAAGCCTATGGGCTGGCGCCGTTTGATCCACAGGTGTCGCCCAGCCCGTAGAACGCTGCGGCGTTTTGGCCGAAGATCCGGTCCCGCGCGGTGGCTGGCAAACTGGCGACCAGTGTCTCAGCTGCGTCGTGCCATTCCGTATAGCTGCCGACGAGGTCGAGAACCGGCCAATCGCTGCCCCACATGACACGACCGGGCCCGAACACCTCAAGAACGTGGTCGGCGGTCGCGCGCAGGCGCTCGGCGCTCCAGTCCGCGCGGGATTCGTTCGCCAGCCCCGACATCTTGCAGTGCACATGCGGCAGGGCAGCCAGATCCGCGATCCCCGCCCGCCATGTGCCGCCCGGATCGGAACCACCGGCGATGTCGGGCTTGGCGCAGTGGTCGATGACGATGGGCAGGTCCGGCAGGCCCGCCGCCACCCGCGCCATGACGCCAAGATGCCGGGGCGTGATCAGCGCGTCGAACCGCAGTCCCATGTCCGACAGCACGCGCAGGTTGGCGATGACGGCGGGGCGGGCGATCCAGTCGGGATCGCCGATATCCTGCAACATCGGGCGCACGCCCTTGAACTTCGGCGACCGCGCCAGCCGCCCAAGGGTGTCAGGCGCGGCGGGATCCTCCAGATCGACCCAGCCGACGACGCCCCTGATGAACGCGTGGTCCTGCGCCAGGTGCAGCAGGAATTCCGTTTCCTCCACGCTGGCTGCGGCCTGGACCAGAACCGTGCCGTCGATGCCGTGCCGCGCAAGATGCGGTTGCAGGTCGGCGGGCAGGATGGTGCGCCGGATCGGGGCCACGGCATCGGTCATCCAGTGATAGTCGCCGCGCGCGATGTCCCAGAAATGCTGGTGGGCGTCGATGCGTCGGATCATGGTCGACCTCTAGCGGTTCTTCAGCAGGTCATAGGCGGCGCGATAGCGGGCGTGCTGATCGACGAAAGCTTGCCGCAGGTCCGCAT
>JBGTLJ010000295.1:0-10429 GCA_041744175.1 Oceaniglobus sp.
CAGCAGCCGCGCCGCGCCTGCGCGGTCGGGCCCGGGGCGGGGGCGGCCGCGATGGGTATCACTGAAAACCTCCGCCGAATATGTTGCGATCTTGCCGTCCACCACGCTCGCCGCCAGGTCGACGGCCATCGCCGGGGCAACGGGTTCCCAGGTGTGTTCGTCTTCGCGGGTCCATTTCAGCAGAATCGGCGTGTCGGGCAGAGCCAGTGCAATCAGGCATGCCTCGAATGCGGCGTCATCGGCACCGCTATGGCCATAGCAGCCAGAACCGGGAACATGTGTAATCTCTACTTGGGCAACACAAAGCCCCAGGCTGTCGGCGATGCTGTCGCGCAGCGGGTAGATGCCCTGGCTGTGGCAATGCAGGGTCAGCCTTTCATCCGTCCAATGGGCAAGCGCGGCAGAAGGCGCGAGCGAGCCGTGCAGTTGGTAGGGGCGCTCGTACCGGGCGGCATGATCGGGATCGGGTTGTGAGTTCGGGATCTGTGCAGTGGTCGGCGTGCCATCGACGACAAGAAAGCGCTGCGCATTCGCGTGGCAAAGTTCAGCAAACACATCGACTTCGGGCAAGCCGTCACGCAGGTCCCAATTGCAAGCGGCATCAAGTCTTGTCGCGGCTTTGATGACCGGCCATTCCTTCGATCCGGCCAGTGCTATGAAACTGCCGTCACGCACGATCCGGAAATCTTCCGCCTCAAGCTTCGTGAGTATCTTCTGATCGATATCGCGCAAAACCGCAAAAGCGTGCGGTGGCCGGACGACACGAGCATGCAACATGCCGGGCCGGTCCAGGTCATGAACATATTCGAACGTGCCGCGCACCATATCTCTGAGCCCGCGCATTTCGGGTCGGGGGAGGGCGCCTTGTTTTCTGGATGCCGGGAGGCGGTCCCGGTCCACGGGGGTGTCAGGATCGACATCGGGGATCAGGTCAACCAGATCAATTCTATGATTGGTCCCGGTCAACCAGAAAACGCCGTCGTTCAACTGCCAGTCTGCGTCATCGCCGCCGTACTGCATGGCCGCCATTTTGATCAGCTCATCGCGCAGCGTCTTGGCAGCACAGCGAAGCGCGTGTCCCGATTGTTCGATCGAATTGCTGCCAGAGGTAATTCCCTCGTCGGGAGCGTGACCTGTGCGCACGGGGGCCACGTCGATCTGCGCCCACGGCACTGTCAGTTCTTCATGGGCGATCTGCATCAGCGAGGTAGAGATACGCTGGCCGAAATCGACCTTGCCCGTATGGATCAGCAGGCGATTGCCTGCCGTCGTGATCCAGTCGGAAATAAAAGGGTAGGCTTTCAGGCTCACGGGTCAGATGCCTGGCTCACGGCGCGCAGGACCCTTGGGTGTGAGCCGCAGCGACACAGATGCGTGGTCAGGGCATGCTTGATGCTTTCCGTGTCAGGGGTCGCGTTCCGAGACAGAAGGGCGGTGGCTGCAACCACAAGGCCTGCGGTGCAATACCCGCATTGCGCCGCGGATGTTTCGATGAACGCGTCCTGGACGCGCCGACCCAGGTCAGTCTCTGCAATGCCTTCTATTGTGGTGATCTCCTTGCCGTCAAAAGCGTCGACCGCAACAACGCAGGACATGACTGTCTGACCCTCTACAAGCACCGCGCAGGCCCCGCATTGCTCCAGGCCGCAGCCCAGCTTGGTGCCCTTCAGCCCCAATTCATCGCGCAGCACATAGATCAACGGCGTGTCGGGGTCCGAGGTGATCTGGTGCGTCTTGCCGTTGATGGTGAGCGACAAGGTCACGGCTCGACACGCTCCCACAGAATCCTGACATCCACATCTGCGGATTTGAACAGATTCATCACCGGGCAGCGATATTCGACATTCTTCGTCAGACGCTCGAACCGCTCCTGCGGCTCATCCGTGTGCACGCTGATCTTCAGTTTGACCCAGTTGAAGTATGGCCGCACGCCCTGAACTCCGCGACTGCCGCGCTGATCGACTTCACCATCCGCTTCCATGTCGACGGCGGTGTAGGAAAACTTCATCGCCTCGGCGCAGCGATTGATGATCACGCCCTCGCAGCCCAGCAAGGAAGACAGTGTCATCTCCAAAGGTGTCGGGCCGGTGTTGGATTCTTTCTCGTCTGTGATCACCTCGTGGTCGCGCACCCTCATCACGGATCGTGTGGATGCCTCGTTGCGCGCAGTCACACGGCGGATGCCAAGCGCTTTCTTGTTCGGGTCAACACTCGGGGCGAGGAGTTCGGGATCATTCACAGTGTCATCTCCAGTATTTCCAGCCCGTGATTGCGGTCGAGCAGGTAGATCAGCCCCGCATCATCCACATCGACATCGTTGGATTGTGGAGGGGAGCCATCCGTGCCGGGGACCATGTAATGTGCGACCTCCTTCGGAAAGTAGGGATCGGCCACATCCAGCACGCGCAAGCCGCCCGCGAACCATGTGGCATATATCAGCGTGCTGTCGAGCTTTTCGCGGAACTGGTGCCCGCCAAAGCGCGCGCCGGGATCGCCAATCCAGGGACATGCGCGTTCGGACAGGTCCCACGCAGCAATCGGTTCCATGTTGTCGAGATCGGTCACATCCATCACCCAGATAAAGCCGTGCAGGCGGCCGGGCTGGTGATTGTGTTCCTCGTCGATGGCAATGGCAAAGCGCTTGCCGCCGATGGAATGTTCCAGCGGCATGATGGTGTGTGTCGGCTCCGGGATCGCTTCGGGGAAGCGGTAGCTGCCGATGACTTTGGGATTGGTGATGTCGCTGGCGTCCAGAACGCGGTAGCCTGCGTTCCAGACCGCGGCCCACAACTCGTCTCCGCAGCGCATGGCATGGTGCAGGCGGGTGCCGTATCCCGTCCAGGTGGGCGTCTCGCCCCCCGCAAGATGTTGCCCCGGCATGTGCCAACGGGACGCTTCCGTGGGGTTTGCGGGGTCTGCCAGATCGTAAATCACAAGGATGTTGCCGATATACCCCTCCATCTCGGTCGAGATATAGGCATAGTTCTCGTCCATATCGAAACGGTGCACGCCAAAACCTTGGGTTCTGACGTAGGAGAGCAATTTCGGCGCGGTCTTGTCGGAGATGTCCCAGACGCGAAAGCCGCCGTCGTGATAGCCGCGCTTTGCAGCGTCTTCGAGTTCGGAAATAGCCGACAAGTTCACGCTCAGGCGGTCGGCGATCTGTGCATCTGACAAACCCTCGGCACGCAATCCGGCGATCTTGTCGCCCTTGCGCAGGTAGTGCCGTTTGGCCTGTTCGACATTGGTGACCATGATGTCGCCCGCAACCCGTACCTTGTGGGTGTGCGACCGATTGTCCGGCGGGGCGATATGGGACACGACGGTGGGGCTTTTCGGGTCGCTCACATCGATGATGGACGTTCCCATCGGCGGATCCATGTGACCGACATAGGCATAGCCATCCTGCACCACGACCTGCCCGCCCCCTGCGATATCAAGATGCCCCAGGCGCCGGATATTGCGCTCCAGTTCCCATTCCAGTTCACGTTTCATTGGATCGGCACCTCGGATCTACGTTTGCGCCGCATGCCAAAGACAATGGGCAGGATGATCGACGCCGCGAAGGCCACCCAAAGGATGTTGCCCAGCGTCGAAGAGAACAGCACCATGATGTCGCCATCGGATTTCTTCAGCGACCACAGAAAGTATTTTTCCAGCAGCGGGCCAAGGATCACCCCGATCAGGATCGCCGCGACATGATAGCCGGTGCGTCGCGCGATATAACCCAGCACACCGAAAGCGAGCGCCAGGTACATGTCGAACATGTATTCGCGCGGGACAAAGCCGCCGACCAGCGTGAAGCTGATGATCATCGGCGCAAGATAGATCGTGGGGATCGTCGTGACGCCGCTCATGTAACGGCTGAGCGGCAGGATCGTGAAAAACATGATGAAATAACTGACCGCCATCGCCATGAACATCCCATAGCCGACCTTTGGCTGGTTCTCGAACAGCGACGGGCCAAAGCTGACGCCGTGAAACTGCATCACCACCAGCATGATTGCCGCCGTGGCGCCGCCGGGAATTCCAAGCACCAGAAGCGGCACCAATGTGCCTGACGTCACGCCGTTGTTGGCGGATTCAGGCGCGATCAACCCCTCGGGGTGGCCTGTGCCATAAAGCTCGGGCGTCTTGGAAAAGCTGCGCGACTGCTGATAGGCGACGAAGCTGGCAATCGAGGCACCTGCGCCGGGGATCACCCCGATCACAAGGCCGATGATCGAGGTCCAGACGATGTGCCACCATCGTTTCAGCGCGATCGAAACGCCTTCGAAAGTGGCGTGCCAGCTGGCCTTGTTTACTCCCGCCTCGCGGCTGATGATCACACGTTTCTCGATAATGACAAAGGCCTCGGACACTGCGAACAGCCCGACCAGCGCCGGGATCAGCGGAACGCCGTCGTAGAGTTCCAGAAAGCCGAACGTGCCCCGGGGCGTGGCATAGACGACATCAGTGCCGATGGACCCGATCATCAGGCCCAGAAACCCTGCAATCAGGCCCTTGACCATATCCTGAGCCGCGATGGATGCGATCAGTGAAATCCCGAACAGCATGACCACGATCATTTCGACCGAGTGCATGTAAAACCCCACGCGGGCAAGAATTGGCATCGTGGCCAGCGCGATAAGGGTGGTCAGCAGCCCCCCGATGCACGATGCGACAAAAGAGATCGCCAGGGCTTGCTGGCCCTTGCCTTGTTTGGCCATCGGATAGCCGTCCAGCGGGGTCGCGGCAGCCCCGGCGGTGCCGGGGATGTTGACCAGAATGGCCGGAATGCCCGCTCCCATCCGCGCCGAACAATAGAGCGAGATCATGAAGATCAAACCTGTCTGCAGGTCCATCGCCAAGGTCAGCGGCATCAGGATGATGATCGTATTGGCTGCCGAAAATCCCGGAATTGCGCCGACGATCAGACCCAGAAAGATCGTCGGAATGATAACGTACCAGAAGCTGAGGGTCTCCAGAAAGACTTCGGCAAGTATTGATGCTGTGCTGCTATCCATTGGTCAAAACCGCATTCATGGTCGTTTCGAACCAGCCGCGTGGAAACCGCGTATCGAAGGCCCAGATGAAAACGGCCCAACCCGTCAGCGACATGAGCGCTGAAATCATGAGGATGAATGCCGGGTTCCGGCCCTTGGCAAGGATCAGCATGCTGAGCGCCAGAAACAAGAATGTGGTCAGCGTGAAGCCGAGCCTGTCGATGAATACGACATACGCAACCGTTGTTGCAAACAGCCCGATCCGACCGGTGCGGATGTCGTCCCTTGTCACCAGATTGCCGAACCCCAGCGTTCCCTGACCCCGCCGCAACCAGATCGCGCTGCGCAGGAAAAAGATCGCACATACCGTCAGCAATATCCCACCCACGAGAAAGGCGCTGACCTGCGCTGTCCAAGGCGAATTCCAGATGGATGAGAAGAAATAAATGGTGTACGCCACCGCGATGACGGGGATGACAAGCTCACCCCCGATCTGGCGAGGCGCAGAAGATTTGTCCGAGGGCATGTGACCGGTGTCCTGAATGCGGGCTGGATTGATCTTGGACCGGCGACGCGATTGCCGCCGATCCGCGGCGCCTTATGCGCCGCTGAGGAGCGGCTTGTAGCGCTCGCCAAGTTCCAGCATCGATTGCTTGAAGGCTTCGCATTCCTCGACACCGGCATAGACCAGATATTCGGGCTGGCCGCTGCTAGCGATATAGGCCTCCATCAGCGCGGGATCGTCGAACGTGGCCTTGAAGGTCGAGGTCAGTTTCTCGAAACGGTCAGGGAAATCGTCAGCCGCTTTCCTGTGGATCCCGAAGGCCCGGGCGGACAGCATTTCCGGCAGATCCATTGCATATGCGTCGTTGATGCTGGGCGCGTTGTCGAGCGCTTCTCCCACGATGTTGTCGCCAAAGACCAGCAAGGTTTTGACGCTGTCGCCTGCCGCGATGACCGACCCGGAGGTCAGGACAGAAAAATCGACCTCGCCTGTGACCGCACCCGCGACCGTGCCCTTGCCGCCCTGAAGCGGGATCAGGTTGAATTCGATTCCGAGTTTTTCGCCAAGTGCCAGCAACCCGATGGAGGCCGGGTGTGCCATGCGGCTGGTGCCGACATTCAATCTGCGCGTCTTTGCAGCAGCGATGATGTCATCCATCGTCTGCAGGGGGCTTTCGGCACCCACGAACAAGCAGCATGGGTCTTTGTCGACCTGTCCGAAGTAGAAATAGTCGTCGACGTCAAAGCCGGGCTCTTGCATCGCCCAGTTCAGCACTTCCGGCCCCATGTTGCCGAAGATCAGATTGTAGCAATTGGGTTCGGCCTTGCCCATGTATATCTCGTATCCGACACGCCCCGAAGCACCCGGATAAAAGCCCGGCTCGAAATCCGTACCCAACTTTGTCTTCCACACGCTCGTAAAGGCGCGGAAGTTGCGGTCTGCACCGCCACCCTCGGCGGTTGGCACGTAGACGTTGATATTGCCTTCGGGGAAATCGGCAGCCCGGGCAATATGCGGAGCGGCAAGGACGAGCCCGGTTGCGGCTGCGCTGGTCCCCAGAAAGCGGCGACGGCTCAGATGTGAAAACTTCTTCATTTTATCCTCCCAGATTGATTTCGAGTGCTTTTCCATATATTTCCACGTGCGATGCACCAGGTCGCGCGGGACATGTCGTTTCTAGTCAGGGACTAAGGGCTTTGCGAAAATCAATTCGCTTCCTCCCGCATAGATGAGGCGAACCGCGAGGACCGCGAGAATGGCATTCAGTGCGAGCTTGAAGCGCCGTTCGTCGATCCGTGCCAGCAAGAGCCGACCCGCCAGCGTTCCAAGCACGCCGAAACCGATCAACAGGGCGATCAGCCCGGCCCAGGTCGAGAACGCGAATCCAAGAACTCCAAAGGCGACGGTCTTGAGCAGATGCTGAACTGTCATCAGCATCGCATGACTGGCGACATGGGCGTGACGTTCCAGTTGTTGCGCTTTGACGTAGGTTGCCACGAAGGGCCCGGTGCCGCCAAAAAACATGGTCAGAAAGCTGGAAAATGCGCCTGTGACCATTCCCGAGCGGCGCAGGAAAGCCGGTGGCGTCGCCAGGATCGACCACAATATGAAACAGCCAACACCGACCTGAATCCATCCCGCTTGCAGTTGCACCACGAAGGCGCCGCCAAGGAAGATTCCGATCAGTGCGCCGACGGTGAAGCTGCCCAACAGGTCCAGCCGCATGTACTTTACCATTATTGCTGCGCGTCCGACGTTGCTCCCTAATTGCACCATTCCGTGAACCGGGATGATCGCGGCTGCCGGCAGCAGCGTGGCGAGCACCACAAGCATCACGGCACCTCCACCGATCCCGAATGCGACCGTGATGAAAGATCCCGCAAAACTGAATGCCAGCAGCGTCGCTGCGACTGGCCACCCGAGCCCTGCGTGCAATGTGTCCAGCATCGGGCTAAGTTTCCAAGACTGACGGATGAAAGAGCGCTTCGGGGCGCACCCTGCTTTCCGCCAGGTGCTGCTGAACAGAATAGCGGCAGATCGCGTCAATCTCGGCCCGATTGGCGTCGAAGCCATAGCTCCAGTAGTCTGACCCCAAAGAGGCAATCGTGCGTTCCATGGATGCCCCGAGCCAGGGCAGGGAAAGGCGGTTTGCATTGCCCAGCCAGACAGACCTCAGTCTGTCCAGTGCCAGGTTTCGCGCGGCTACGAAGCCGTCATAGAGGCCGCGAACAAGGGCAGGGTGCGCGTCTGCCACAGATCTGCGGACGCCGATCAGATGCATGATCGGAAAGAAACCGGTCTTCTGGTGGTAGGCCTGCTCCGCCGTCTCGAAATCAGGAATGAGCCGGATCAGGTCCGGATGGCCGTCGAGAAACGCCTGCGGAGGTTTTGGGGCAAGCAGTCCGTCAATCTCACCGCGCAAAAGCATTTCCTGCAGAGTGTCTCCTTCAGTGATCGGGTCGACTTGCATTCCATCGGGCAGGCGGAGCTCCAGCCGTTCGCGACGCACGCCGGCGTCCAGCGCCCCGGTGCGCCAGTGGATTGCATCACAATCAATGCCGTATTCGTCCGTCAGAATACCGCGCATCCAGACTGCGGCCGTCATCTGGTATTCCGGCACTCCGATCCTGCGGCCCGCGAAATCGGCAGGGCTTTCAATCCCGGATCCCGCACGGGCGAAAAATCCGTTGTGCCGGAAGGCACGGCTGACAAAGGCGGGGATGGCCGTGTAGTCCGACCCGCCGCGCGACACTTGCAGGATGTAGCTGGAAACCGACATTTCGGTAATGTCGAATCTGGCGTCCTGTACAGCCCATGGGAAGAGTTTGGATGTGGGGTAGATTTCGCTTGTCAGCCGGACACCGGGAACTTCGACGCGACCATCGTGAAGCGCCATCACGCGATCATGATCCCAAGTTCCCAGCGTCAGTTCCAGCATCCTGTCCTCCCAGCAGAAAGCACGTCTTCTTAAACGACTTTCACTTCGAGGGCTCCGAGCCCTTCGATGGTCAAAGCCATCACGTCGCCTCTTTCGACGGCCGCCACACCGGAGGGCGTCCCGGACATGATGACATCACCGGCCGCGAGCTCGAAATACTCCGACAGATAAGAAATCATTTCAGGGACTTTCCAGATCATCTGGTTCAGGTCGGCCTCTTGGCGCACATCGCCATTCACCTTCAGCTCGAGGCGCCCATGATCTGGATGACCGACCTCGGACGCCGGATACAGCGGACCGCAGGGTGCAGATCTTTCGAAGGCCTTACCGATTTCCCAGGGGCGGCCCATCTTTTTCTGCATGCCCTGAAGGTCGCGGCGCGTCATGTCCAGGGACAGGCCGTACCCGAAGACATGGTCGAGCGCCCTGTCGAGCGGAATGTTCGTACCCCCCGATTTCAGCGCCACGATCATTTCGGCCTCATGATGCACATCGCTTGAATGTGGCGGATAGGGAAACTCGCCCGATACATCCAGATTGTCGGGGTTCTTCTGGAAAAAGAAAGGATCCTCGCGGTCGGGATCGTGGCCCATCTCGATCGCATGGGCGGCGTAGTTGCGACCGATACAGTACACCCGGCGCACAGGAAATTTCGCGTCGGTTCCGACCACCGGAAGCGCGACCACCTGCGGTGTTTCGATCACGAACTCAGTCATGTGCATCTCCTGTCGGGCATCCCTTTCATGGCACCTTAGACAAGTGGCAGCACGAGATCAATCGAAACCAATCTTTCTTACCGCCGATAAAAACGTTGAAGCACCCGATTGATCGGTGTTATTGGAACCAATATGGAGAGCATGGTCAACCAATTTTCAGGGGCTTTCGCCGCAGACAATCAGCGCGAGCCATCCGGGCGTCGCAATGACATCGCTGCCCTGCGCGCATTCATCAAGGCTGGCAATTATCACCCTGGCGACCGGTTGCCATCCGAGCGGGATCTGATTGTCGAACTCAACATGAACCGAAGTGCGCTGCGCAAGGCGCTCGATGCGCTGGAGCGTGACGGAATGATCTGGCGTCATGTGGGAAAGGGGACGTTCGTCGCCGGGCCCGGAAGCACCGGGGCATTTGAAGACCTGAGTCGACAAATGACGCCCGTCCGCATGATCCAGGCCAGACTGTGTGTAGAGCCTGCATTGGCCAAAGAGGCGGCGATTCATGGCTCACGCAGTGCTATCGCTCGGATGAACAACGCCAAGGACGCAGCAAGGGCAGCGGCGACATGGGGGGAATACGAGGCGCAGGATGACTTGTTTCATCGCGCGGTGGCGGAAGCATCGGACAATATCTTGCTGCTGACCTTGTTCGATCAATTCAACGCCGTGCGGCGTGCGGTCTCGGGCGGCACGGTCGTGCGGGCAACCTCGCGCCCGACGGCGGAACATACCAGTTTTGCAGAACATGACAGGATTGCCGCGGCAATCGAAGCGCGGGACCCCCATGCGGCATATTTAGCCATGCGCAGCCATATCGGTTCGGTTTCGGACCGCCTTTTCAGAGATGCATGACTGGAAGACTTACACGGTGGGTCTTTTCGCAAGCGTTTGGCTTCAGACGAGCAGGTCAATCTTGCAGCGTCATCCAAGGCAAATCGCGACCGATCGAGGTGGTTTCACAGCAGTCCGCAGATCATCCGCCGCGTAGCCATCCTGTCTGCCAATAAAAGGAATACTGTCCCGCTGCCCGGGCCCGAAATGAAGTCCTGTGCGCCAACCGCCACTACGGCCGGGCGTTCCGAAGGCGATGGACCGGGTACAATGCCCGAAGCCGCATCGGGGCGAGGATGCGCTATCCTAACAGGCTGCTGAAACGGTCTGCTCTCGACGCGGTTTCGAGAAGATGGTTCACCGCTGGCAAGGTTGTGGCGGGGGGTGCGGTGCGTGGGACGGACGAGGCGGCGGGGTCGCTGTGCAGCCATGTTGAGCTCGAGGAGCGCGTTGC
>JBGTLJ010000296.1:0-8993 GCA_041744175.1 Oceaniglobus sp.
GGCAGCATGGCGATGGAAGGTTGCCGGGTCAATCTGCACAACACGGCAGGTCGGCTCGCCCCCGAAGTCCTCGCGGGGCGACCGCCCGGAAAGCGGAATTGTCGCTGGTGCAATCGGACCGGTGTTCGCGACAGAGCCGAACGCCACGCTCGCGGAACTCGGCAGTGCAGGTCGAGGTGTGCTTCTTCTTCGATTCCAAGCGGTCATCCTCCGGGTGTTTCAGCCTCTCGGAAACCCGGGGCGGTTCGATTTCATGGCAGCCTACACCTTTGCGCGCAGGCTCACTGCCCTCGACGGTCCTGCCCCCCACGAATACATCTGCAATAACCGGACCTCAGAACCAGAAAAATCTATCCTCCACCCGGTCCACCGGATGGATGCCGGAACTGGACAGGGACTGCCTGCTGGCCACGGCCAGCCATTCCACAAGTTGCTGAAAATGTCAGTCGGCGACAGCGCGCCCGCTGGTTGCCCGAGGTTTCAGGGCCACCTCAATCTTGCGCCTGACGATCTTCCTCGGGTCCAAGCCCAGGATAGTTTCGACAAGATACTGGCCCGCCTGCACACCAATCTGCTGCGCCGGAATTTGGACGGTCGACAAGGCGGGGTGCATATCTGCGGAACCCGCGAAATCACCGATCCCGACGATGGAAATATCCTGCGGGAGCCGCAGTCCAAGTTCCATTGCCGACGATATCGCTCCCTGTGCGATGATGTCATTTCCGCAGATCAGGCCAGTCAGGCCCTGATGTTCTCTCAAGAGCGTAAGGCAAGCAGATTTGGCGTGCGCCACGCTGTAAAGTGAAAGGACCCGCCAGGCGGCAGGCACCTCAATTCCGGCTTCAGTGAGTGCAGTTTCAACGGCCTCAAGCCGACCACGAGCCCGGTCATTATCGTGGGTCGGGGGAAAGACAAGGGCGATCCGGCGGTGTCCGAGCGACAGCAGGTGTTGTGCCGCAAGGCGCCCCGCTTCGCGATTGTCGGACCCGATGCACGAAATCCGTGACGTCTCGCAATAGCTCCATGCCGCAACGACCGGCACAGCCTGCGATGCCAGAAGTTGATAGGTGTCGTCACTGTGATCGAGCCCGACAAGGGCGATTCCGTCCACGCGATGTTCCAGCAGCTTGCGCAGGACCCGATACTCTGCCCTGAGGTCATAGCCATGGGTCGCCAACAGCAGCGTAAAGCCAAGATCGGCAGCGGTGTCGTTGAATGACTGTACCAGTTCGGCAAAGATCGAATAGTTCACAGTCGGGACCACAAACCCGAGCGTTGCACTGCGTCGTCCATGAATGGTTTGGGCGGCGCGGTTGCGAACATAGCCTGTTCTGCGGATCGCTTTTTCGACCTTCTTGAGGGTTGTCGGATTGACAAGTTCGGGGTGGTTCATCACCCGCGACACCGTGGCCGCAGAAACTCCTGCCGCCTTTGCAACCGTGAAGATGTCTATGTTATAGGACTGTTTTTTCATGATTCTTTGCCGCCAGTTTGCGGTTTTTCTGAAAACGTTTGCAATACTATTTTCATGGCGTAGCTTTTGCATTGCCGACTATCTGCGAAAGTGCCCCGAATGCCGATTTCCGCCGATACAAGTCATGTGGACGCATTGTTCGCCCAAGCCCGCGCGGCACAGGCTGGCTATGAGGCGCATGGCAGCCAGGCCCGGTATGACCGCGCGGCACAGGCGGCCGCGTGGGCAATCATGCAGCCCGGGCGCAACAGGATGCTCGCTGAACATGCCGTCCAGGTCACGGGCCTTGGAAATGTCGCCGACAAGATCACGAAAAACCATCGCAAGACGCTTGGCCTGATGCGCGATATTGCGGATGCGCAGACCTTTGGCATCCTGTCCGACATCGCCGAAACGGGCATTACCGAAATCGCCCGCCCGCTTGGGGTGATCGGGGCCGTGGTGCCTTCGACCAACCCTGCGGCCACACCTGCAAACAACGTGATCAACGCGCTGAAATGCGGCAATGCGATCATCCTGTCGCCTTCTCCCAAGGGGGTGAGCTGTTGCGTGATGCTCTTGGAATTCATCCACGCTGAATTCGACAAGATCGGCGAAGACAGGCGACTGGTCCAGATGATCCCCCCGCCGGGCACCAAGGCAGACACGCAACGCCTTCTTGAACTGGCGGATCTTGCAGTTGTCACCGGCAGTCAGGACAACGTGCGCCGCGCCTATTCCAGTGGCACGCCTGCGGTTGGTGTGGGGGCCGGCAATGTCACGGTCATTGTGGATGAAACCGCCGATCTCCCGGCGGCGGCGGCAAAGATCGCGGCATCCAAGACCTTTGACAACGCGACATCCTGCTCTTCGGAAAATGCGCTCGTGGTCGTTGATGCCGTCTATGATGCATTTCTGGCGGCCATGGCGGCCGAGGGTGGGGCGTTGGTCCCGGCCGCGCGGGCCAAGGACATTGTCGCAAGGCTTTGGCCCGATGGCCACCTGAACCGCGACGTCATCGCGAAGGATGCGGATGTCCTCATCGAGAAACTGGGCCTGACCGGGTCAGTGCCGACGGGGACCAGGTTCATCGCGGTCGAAACAGACGGCATCGGACCTGACCACCCCCTGTCCGGCGAAAAGCTGAGCCGGGTCGCAGCACTTTACCGCGCCCGGGATTATGACGATGCGGTCGCGATCACGAAACGGGTTTTGACCCATCAGGGGGCTGGCCATTCCATCGGACTGCATACTGCCGATGCGGACCGTCCTGTGGACCTTGGTCGGCACATGCCGACTTGCCGGGTCATCGTCAATCAGGCCCACACGTTTGCAACGGGCGGGTCATTCGAAAACGGTCTGCCGTTTTCGCTGTCCATGGGGTGCGGCAGCTGGGGCGGCAATTCCATCGACGACAACCTGCATTGGAGGCATTTCATGCAGCGCACCAGGGTGGTGCGCCCGATCCCCGCTCGCGAGCCGAACCTGGACGAGATATTCGGCGATTATTGGACGAAGGCGGGAAAATGAGTGTCGCGGAAACATCTCCGCCGAAAGGAACCGTCCGCAGCTGGCTTGATCGGCGTGCCGATGAACAGGGCGCCGATATCAGCCATTATTTCCTCGATGCGGACCCGTTGACATGGGCCGAACTGCGCACAGGGGCCGCCGAAACAGCAGGCAGGCTTGCGGGTATGGGCCTGTCGAAAGGTGATAGCGTCGGATTGATGTTGCCCAATGGTCGCCAGGGTATTTTGTGCTTGTTTGGCGTGCTTTACGGGGGCTTTCGTGCCGCAATCATCAACCTTGTCGCCGGTGCCGAAGCGATGGGATATGCCCTGTCGCATTCGGACTCGGTCGTGGTGCTGGTGGGTGAAAAGCAGGGCGAACTGCTGTCCGCTGCCGTCGCCGCGCAGAACACCAAAGTGCGGTCCATCGTCGTGAGGCAAGGCATTGACTGGCCGCAGGACACGCAAGGGCACGCGCTGGGCGATCTTGCCGCGTCTGATCATGCGGTGCTTATGTATACCTCGGGCACGACAGGGCGGCCCAAGGGCGTGTTGCACACCCACGCCAGCCTGCTTGCCGGCGGTTGGACGACTACCCTGGCGCATGAACTGTCGCAAGGTGACCGCGGTCTGTGCGTGCTGCCGATCTATCATATCAACGGTCTTTGCGTGACGATCATGGGAGCACTGATCTCAGGCGGATCCGTTGTGGTCTGTGACAAGTTCTCTGCCAGCCGGTTCTGGACGGTCTGTGCGGACCAGCAGGTCACATGGTTTTCGGTGGTCCCGACGATCATTTCGCACCTGCTTCATGGCGATGCGGACCCTGATTGCGCGACGAAGGCCCGTATCAGATTTGGCCGCTCGGCCTCATCCGCGCTGGCGGTCGAAACACAGTCGGCGTTTGAAACCCGTTTCGGAATTCCGATTGTCGAAACCATGGGTCTGACGGAAACTGCAGCGCAGATCCTGTCAAACCCGCTGCCGCCCGGATTGCGCAAGATCGGGTCGCCGGGACTGGCATACGGGAACGAGATTGCGATCCTTTCGTCAGAACTGGTGCCGCTCGGCCCAGACATCGAAGGCGAGATTGCAATTCGCGGCCCCAATGTCATGCTGGAATACTACAAGAACCCCGAGGCGACGCAGGCCACATTTACCGACACCGGCTGGCTGCGCACGGGAGATCTGGGTAGGGTCGACCCAGACGGTTACGTCTTCGTCACCGGTCGCCTGAAGGAATTGATTATCAAGGGCGGCGAAAACATAGCACCTCGCGAAGTCGATGAAGCACTCTATGCCCATCCCGATGTGGTCGAAGCTGCGGCCTTTGCCCGGCCCTGCGCCAGCTACGGCGAACGGGTCGAAGCGGCGGTCAAGCTGCGGGATGGGGCCACCGTGGCACAGTCCGAACTGCTTGAACTCTGCCTGCGGAAACTTGGCAAATTCAAATGCCCCGACGTGATCCATATCATGGACGATTTGCCCAAAGGGCCATCGGGTAAAATACAACGACTGAGGCTGGCTCGAATGACCGGCTGACCTGTGCGGCGCATCCCTTCGCGAAAGGGGCGGCCGCAAAGCCAAAGACGCCGAGAAAGCCAGAATGGCAAACCGGCAAGACACCACAAATGGGAGGATTGAAATGACGAAACCACACAGGAAACTGACCCTTGGCGCGACACTGCTGACGGGTGCAATGGCAATCGGTGGGGCCGCTCTGGCCCAAGGGTATCCTGACCGTCCGGTCGAACTGATCGTGACCTTCGGTCCGGGCGGTGGCGCGGATCTGATGGGCCGGACAATGGCACAACTGCTCGAGGAGCCCCTGGGCGTTTCGATCCCGGTGTCGAACGTCGGCGGCGCATCCGGAAATGCCGGACTGACACAGCTGCGCACCAACCCTTCAGATGGTTATACGATGGGCACGCTGATTTCGCTGACGGTCGCGTCCTGGGCTTCGGGCCTCGGTGACAACAAACCCGAGGACTTCGAAGTGATCGCCGTCGTACAAAGTTCTCCGTCATTTCTGTTTGTGCCTTCAGGCGGAGACCACCAGACCGCAGAAGAGCTGTTTGCATTCGCCAAAGCGAACCCCGGAGCCATCACCGTGGCGACATCCGGCTATGGCACACAGGACGACGTGACGCTCAAGCTTCTGGCAAACGCGGGCATCCAGATGGAAAACGTTCCGTTTCAGGCACCCGCCGAACGCTATGCTTCGCCCATCGGCGGCCACACCTCTGCGATCTATGAAGAACCCGGTGATGTTGCGCAGTTCGTGCAGGCCGGTCAGCTGACCCCCGTCGTCGTATTCGCGGCAGAGCGTCATCCTGAATTCCCGGATGTTCCGACGTCGGCCGAGCTTGGCATCGACATTTCCGGGCTTGATAACTACCGCAGCATCGCCGTTGCCGCCGGAACGCCTGATGACATCGTCGCGAAACTGGCCGACGCCGTGGCAACCGCGACAGCGTCGGAGGAATGGAAGGCGTTTTGCACAGAAACCTATTCATGCATCACCCCCGTCACCGGCGACGCGGCGCAAGCCATGGTCAGCGATTTCCGCGATCTCATCGCGGCAGAGCTCGCCAACTGAGCGCGGGAGGCATCAATGGCGTCTTCACAGGACAAGAGTGACCGTGGTGGGACGCCACGGGCCGGGGGGACGCGTCCCTTCGGCCCAACCCAATTCTTGTCAACGCTTCTGCCCCTCGGGCTTTTGGCAATCGCTCTGGTCCTGCCCGGCTTCATGTTCCAGGGCGATCAGACCGCAAGCGAGATTGGCCTTGGCCCGGCAGCCTGGCCAGATGCGATGTTGATGGGTTTGGCGGTATTCTGCGTGCTTTGGATTGCACGCGATATCTGGGTGCTTGGCGATGCCAGCCGCAAGCCGACACTCTCGGTTCCTGTCGAAGATGATCACTACCATCTTGGAAAAGCCATTGTCGGTCTGATGCTCATAACTGCCTATGGCTGGTCTCTGCCAATCCTCGGCTTTGCGGTCTCGACAAGCGTGTTCATCGCGATCTGGTGCCTGTTTGGCGGGCTTCGAAATCTGATGGTCGTTGTTCCCGTGACCGTGTTGGGGACGATTGCGCTCTTGTGGCTGTTCATGGGGCTGGCGCTGATGCCGCTGCCAAGGGGTCAAGGCGTTTTCGACAACTTCAGTATCTGGTTGCTGCGCACGACAGGTATTTACTAGCGGACAGGAAACACCATGGCTGCGTTGGATCTACTCGGCGGGGGGTTTCTGGCCGCGTTCCAGTTCTGGTCATTCATGACCATCGTGACCGGACTTCTCGTTGGCGTTGTGGCCGGGGCGTTGCCGGGCATTTCATTCGTCAACGCCATGGCGATGGCCCTGCCCTTCACCTATGTCATGGAACCCACGCAGTCGATGCTGTTCCTTGGCGGCATCTACGTGGGTGGCGTGTTCGGCGGGTCCATTTCGGCCATTCTGATCAATGTGCCCGGTACGCCCGCGTCCCTGCCCGCCACATGGGATGGCTACCCGATGACCAAGCGTGGCGAGGCCAAGCGCGCGCTGACAATTGCGGTGACGGCCTCCGCCGCGGGCGGGCTGGTCAGCGCGCTTGTGCTGACGTTTCTGTCCGCACCCTTCGCCAGTTTCGCGCTCAAGTTTTCGCAGCCCGAATTCTTTGCTGCCACTCTGCTGGGACTTGTCAGCGTGATCGCAATCGCCAAGGATCAGCCCGTCATCACGATGGTGTCCTTGTTGTTGGGGATCGTGGTCGGGACCGTCGGTGTCGATCCGCTTTACGGTCAGGCCCGCTTCAGTTTCGGTGTGCCTGAAATGGAAAGCGGCATTCGCTTTGTCGTGGTGATGATTGGCCTGTTTGCGATTGGCGAAGTGGTCGACCTTCTGGCAACAGACCGGGACCTGCGGCCCAGGAAAACCGGCGGCAAGGCAATAGGTGCCAGTTTCCGGGATATTTTAAATGTAAGAGGCGCAATCGTTCGCGGCACCGGCATCGGCTGTCTTGTCGGCATGATCCCCGGTGCGGGCGCGACGCCGGGCGCAGTGATTGCGTATGGCATCGAAAAGCAGGTCTCCAGACGCGGCAATGATTTCGGGACAGGGGTGGAAGAAGGCCTTGCAGCGCCCGAAGCCGCCAAGAACGCCACCACCGGTGCCGCGATGGTTCCGCTTTTGACTTTGGGCATTCCCGGAAGTGCCGCAACCGCGATCATGCTGGCCGCGATGATGCTGCACGGGGTAAATCCCGGACCGCTGTTGTTCATCATGGACCCGACCATGGTCTACACAATTTTCGCCGCCATGATCATCGCCAATGTCCTGATGGTCTTTGCCGGGATCGGTGTGGCCCAGCTGTTCTCGACCCTGATGCGGACACCGCCGGCGATCCTTGCAGCCTTTATCATCGTGCTCAGCGTCATTGGCGCGTTCGGGGTGCGCAACAACATCTTCGACGTCTATGTCTGCCTTGCGTTCGGGGTTCTGGGGTGGGGGATGAAGCGGGTCGGATTTCCTTCGGCACCGTTGGTTCTTGGCGTCATCCTCGGCCCATTGGCAGAACGTTACTTCCTGACGTCCATGGCAAACTCAAGGCAGGACTGGACAGTGTTTTTCACCCGCCCCATCAGCGCCACGATATTGGGCCTCGCCCTGGTCTTCATTGTTTGGTCACTGGCTCCGGGCATGAAGGGCGCATTGCAGCGGCAAAAGTGACTCGAGCGCACCGTCCATTGCCCGGCAGGCGATGCGTTCATCGCCGGGCGGCGGCCGTGATGCTTGCGTTTTCCCGGTCGGGCGGGATCCGGTCGAGGAGTTCGGGTGGGTGCATCGCCGACGTCGCCGGTGGTGAACCCGGCGGCGCGGATTTCCGGCGTCCATTCGTCAATGCCCATGGGGATCCTGCGCCGGACACGACGCTTCGTGCCGCCGTGCCTGCGTGCGTTTCACGCGCCTTCGACCCTGATCCCGGCGTTGTCCGTTGCCCGGCAGGATATTGCCCGGCAATGTCCCGAGAGGGGATCAAGAGGGCAAAGGCCCCTGCGAGCCGCGATCGGGACGTTACCATTCAGCGTCCTCTGACGGCGACTGGAGGCACTGCCCAATCCAGCCAGATCCACCGCAGCAGGCTCTCTGCAAAGTTCATGGTCAGGCAGGTCCGGATCGCGGCATTGCCATGGCAAGGCTGTCGAGGGTGCCTGCCGGTCGGCGCAGCCTCCCGGGTCATGGCGGGATCGAACCAGATCGACAGCGAAACACGACGCGCAAGTGCCACGTTGCTGGCCGGCCAGTTCCCGATCTTGCAGGCGGGGGGTGCGGGTCTGCCCATGCCGTCCAGCCACCACGCCGGACCCACGAGGTGAATCCCTTTTGGAATCTGTGCAACAGAGCCCCTCACAAGAGGTGAGGTCCGCTTACAATGAAAGACAGTCAGGAACATCGCAATTTATTTATGGCCGTCAACGTCGGCGTTTCATGCCCTTGATTTGTGGAATACTGAGGCGCGTCAGCGCGTCTCAGGCGGCTGCCGGATCGGCGGGTCGTCCACGCTCCCCATTTCTTGCGAGGATCGCGGGCATTCACACGGGGTCGAAACTGTTCTATCGTTCCGGCAAATGCGTCCGCCAGAGACGCCGGAAAGGCAGAGCATGACCCGATCCCGCAACCGCCCCGCCATCGGCGTGGTCATGTATTTCGCGCTGGCTTTCGTACTGGGCACCTATTTCACATTCGCCAGCGTGCAGGGCGACTATGGCCTGTTCCAGAGGGTGCAGATCAACGCCGAGGCACGCGAACTGCAAGGCGATCTCGCTCTTTTGGAGGCGGAGTTGGCGGCGCTCGAGAACCGGACCCGCAGGATGTCCGACGCCTATCTCGATCTCGATCTGCTGGACGAACAGGCGCGTTCGGTTCTGGGCCTTGTGCGCGGCGATGAGGTTGTGTTGCGATAGGCCGGAGCAAAGGTCGGCATCAGCATCTCGCAGGGAACTTGATTGCCGATCGACACAGGCTTTGGACGGCAGCGGACAAACCG
>JBGTLJ010000297.1:0-3506 GCA_041744175.1 Oceaniglobus sp.
GCGCTGGAAAGACGAAGTGTCCACAACTTGAGATATACTTTGAACTCCTCCCTATCCGATATGTAGATCACGCAATGCGATCAATATTGGGTAATGATTACTTAACGTAGAAAAGTCGATTTGGCGAGTCGGGCGCAGCCCGGCGAGCGGCGGCCGTGGCAGGGACACGGCCGCGCCGCCGATCCGGGTCCACGGATCGGCGGAAAATCTGACAGCCGCAGACACGGAAAGCCGTGCAACCGGAAATCCGGCTGCACAGGTACACGATCATCCGCGTTTCAGGCGCTGCATCCCTTCTGCCAGTGTCCACAGCGCGCGATTGAGACCGACATTCTGGTCGATGCCGTTGATCGCGCGGGTTTGGCTGCGGCGGATACGGCCCTCGGCATTGGTGCGGCGACCCTCCAGCCCGCCGCGTATCATATTCTCCTGAATGACGTTGAACGTGCTCCAAAGGCTTTGCCCGACATCCTCACGGCGGCGGGGGGCGATGACCTGATCGGGGCGGACGGGACTTTCGTCCTCGCCATAGCGCGCGACAAGGCTGGCCTCGGCTAACACGCGCTGCTCGTCCTGCGACAGCCGCGTGTCCTTCATCTTCTCAGTCGCGTCGATCAGGCGCGGGAAGTCTTCCGCGACCGTGTAGACGCCTTCGATGATCCGATCCTTTATCCCGCCCTTGTGGGGGACGCGAACTTCCTCGAACCGTTCGCCCGCGATCATGCTATTGGTACAGACGAAGCGCAGCATCCCCGCGAACATCTGATAGGCCGACGTGCCGTCATGGCTGTTGACGATGATGACTTCCGCCGCCTCCGGCTTGCCGATGCCGTCATCCCGGCGCAGGCGCAGCATGTGCTTGGCGTGACCGTGGCGGCTGCCGTCGCGCGGCACGGACTGCACTGCGAAGAACGGAAACCATCCTTCCTTACGCAACTCCTCCACGATCTCGATGGTAGGGACGTAAACATACCGATCCGACCGGCTGTCATGCGCCTCGCGGGCGAAGACGGACGGGACGTGGCGAAAGAGGGCTTCATTGTCGAGGGCTTCGCGCCCGCTGATCTGGTGGCTGTTCCGGCCGAACCGGGTGGCGAGTTGGTGGTACATGATATGTCTCCGTGGGTCTGGGTTGGAGCGCAGCGCTGCGCTGCAACCCTGGCCGTCGCCGAGACCGGGGTAGCAAGGTGCAAGGGCGGTCGGGCCGGAGGGGGATCACCCGGCCTGCACGGAACGGCGGAACGACGTGGAGGAAGGCCGGGGACACCGGCCCGGGCGAGCGTCAGCGATCCCTTGCGTCGCGCGGGGGTGGAACCCCTAGCCAAACCCGCCCGGCATGAGCGCCAGCGGGCGCCGGGCATCAGGATCTGATCGGGATGTGCAAAGCCGCAAACCCTGAAAACCGCACATCCTGATTGCCGTATTTCCTGACAGGCGGTGACGGCCATGACCATGACGAAGCCCCGCTCGGGCGAGCGGGGCTTCTGGAGATGTCGGTCTCAGTCGCCGTTGCGGCGCGACCAGATGAGATTGTGGCCTTCGCCGTCCTCACCCTCGACCAGGCTGGCGTAGATCGGCGCGGGAAAGCTCGGATCGTCCAGTTTGACGGAGAGATATTCGCGCTGCGTTTCGCGGGCGGTCTTCTTCCAGGCCGCTCCGAATTCCGTGGCCCCTGCGAAGATGCGGAAGTCGGGACCGCGCTCGCTGTCGCCCTCGGTGGGCACGAATTTCACGGTCTTGACGTTGAGGGTCAGGGTCTTGACCGCGCCGGTGAAGCCAGCCGAGCCGTTGTCGTTCTTGGTGAAGGTGCCGATGGTCGCCATTGCCGTGTTCCTTTTTCTCATCTAGCCGCGCCTATCGCGACCTCGATGGTGGTCGTGCGACCGGGGACGATCGGCCCCGCACCCGTCAGGGCTGAAACGGAGTGGAAGGCGGCCGACGACCGCTTTTTTGTTTCGCGATGCAAAGCCGCAGGCGGCGGAAAAAAGCTGGCGGCGGGCGTTGCGGGAAGACGAGCGAGGCGCAGCCGGTCTTCGGTCAGACCCAATCCATTCGAGGACGCCGTGGCGTGGCTGTCAGGGAAACAGAGGAACACGACACTGGTGGCTATCGGCTTCCGCGCCGGACCCTGCAACGGCAGTGAATATCCGTTCGCGTCAACCTTACGCCTGACCTTCGATGGCAAGGCCCGTCCATCCTCGATGGGCGGACACGGGTTTCCCGATCTTCACCTTCTTCTCAGCGCCGACATTGGCAAGCCTGAGACGATCACCCGGTGGAGCAGCGTGACCGTTCTCACCAACCGGCGATCCAAATTTGCGCGCGTACTCCGCGGCCGAAAATGTCGATGTGGAGAACGGAGATAACGGGCTCATGGTCCTGCCGCAGGTGCGGTGAGCGTATATCTCCATGGGCTCGATCGCCCGAGCGGGGGCTTCATCATCGGAACGGCATCACCGCCGCTCTTCGCGTTAGCGATTGAAGCCGAATGGCGGAAACGCGCCCTTGGCGTGGTTCCGGCGCAGCCGAAAGCGCGGCCCGCAGGGCAACGCCATCGCCTCTATCTTAATGGACCTCGATCCGATTCCAGGCTTTCCCATCTACCTTCAAGCTGGACGAGAGCGAAGCGGCTGCCTTCTGAACCATCTTTGGGCAGAAGGGTCATCAAACCCACTGTGAAGACAAGGGTTGGTCGGTCCTTTTGGCGAAGCTGCTGCTTGTGGGTTCCCATATGGCAGATGAACCCATGCTCCTCCATGTCGCTGCACAACTCCACGAAGCTCCGCGCATATTCAAGACGCTGTGACATGGCGCAGTCGTCCCACACGTCATTCAGATCCGTGATCCAGTCCGTCATCGCGGCTGCCGTTTCCAACGCGGCATCGTCCGTGACGGCGGAGGTATCGATGCGCAAAGCGTGTTGTTGCCCGAACGCCGACAGGAAGTCCCTGGCCTTGCGGATAGGGTTGGTCTTCACCAGCACCATTTTACGGAGCGCCCGTTCCATTTCCGCTTTCTGTCGGGCTTCTTGTTCGGGCGTCGGCTTTTCGAAGTAATGGACGTCGATCTGCATAGCGCGGGCAATGCTGCGCAGCGTCTGTTCATCCGGCCGGTGACGACCGCTTTCGATCTTTTCAATGGTGCGTGTGGTCAAGCCCGCAGCCTCCGCGAGGTTTTCCTGCGTGAGCTTGTGCATCTTGCGAATGAAGTTCACTTGTTCAGCAATATAGGCGGGGTCGCGTTCCATAGTTTCCATTGTTGCTCTCCTTCGTTGAGATGCAACCACTTTGCCTTCTGAGCGCCTGTATGTCCCCGAACGCACCCCGAACGGAATCCGAACCGGCTTCACGTCTCTCGCGGCATCGGCGGCGCTAACCGCAACAGTGCCGACATGCCGACGAACCCGCCGCCGATGATGCAGAATATCTGCCGCCAGACTTCGGACGGCACGGCCTCGCGCGTGACGCCGTGGACAAGGGCGTAGCCCGCCATGGCGGCGGGCGCGG
>JBGTLJ010000298.1:0-3534 GCA_041744175.1 Oceaniglobus sp.
CCCAGTTCGGGATAGGCGGCCCCCATTTCCTGCACCAGCGACGGCACCAGACGGTGCATCAGCGGATCCTGCGCGCCCAGTTGATGCGCGTGGCGCATGGCGCGGCGCATGATCCGGCGCAGCACGTAACCGCGCCCATCATTGGATGGCATGACGCCATCGGCGATCAGGAACGACGTCGCCCGCAAATGATCCGCGATGACCCGGTGATGCACCTTGCCCGGTCCGTCAGGATCGGTCGAGGTCGCATGGGCCGAGGCCTCGATCAGCGCGCGCATCAGGTCGGTGTCATAGTTGTCGTGCTTGCCCTGCAGCAGCGCGCCGATCCGCTCCAGCCCCATGCCGGTATCGATCGACGGCTTCGGCAGACCGGTGCGCGCGCCATCGGCGAACTGCTCGAACTGCATGAACACGAGGTTCCAGATCTCGATGAACCGGTCGCCATCCTGATCCGGCGAGCCCGGAGGGCCACCCCAGATCTTGTCGCCGTGGTCGTAGAAGATCTCGGTGCAGGGGCCGCAGGGACCGGTCGGCCCCATCCGCCAGAAGTTGTCGTCGGTTGGAATGCGGATGATCCGGTCGTCGCCGATGCCTGCGACCTTCTTCCAGATCGCCGCCGCCTCGTCGTCGGTGTGATAGACGGTGACCAGCAGCTTGTCCTTGTTCAGGCCGAAGTCCTTGGTCAGAAGCTCCCAGGCAAAGGCGATCGCGTCTTCCTTGAAATAATCGCCGAAGCTGAAATTCCCCAGCATTTCAAAGAAGGTATGGTGCCGCGCGGTGTAACCCACGTTGTCCAGATCGTTGTGCTTGCCGCCCGCGCGCACGCATTTCTGCGCACTCGTCGCACGCTGGTAATCCCGCGTCTCGACCCCGGTGAAGAGGTTCTTGAACTGCACCATGCCCGAGTTCGCGAACATCAGCGTCGGATCGTTGCGCGGCACCAGCGGGCTGGAGGCGACGACCTCGTGTCCGTTGCGACCGTAGAAATTCAGGAATGTCGATCGGATGTCGGAAAGGGATGTCATGTCAGCGCCTGTCAACTTGGGTTGCCGTTGAAATAGCCCCGCGGTGCCGCACCGTAAAGCCATAACGAAAAAGGGCGCGGCCTGCGCCGCACCCTTTCCCGAGTATTGTCCGTGCCAAGTGGCCCGTCAGGCGTTTCTGGTGTCGCCCCGCACCGTGGCTTACATCTCGACCAGATCGTCGTCGGGGCTGGAGTCGGTGTCGGACATCGCGAAATCCAGACCATGGGCCGCGCGGATCTTGTCCTCGATCTCCAGCGCCGTGGCCGGGTTGTCCTTCAGGAACTGCTTGGAATTCTCGCGGCCCTGACCGATGCGCTCGTCACCGTAGCTGAACCACGACCCCGATTTCTCGACCACGCCGGCCTTGACTCCCAGATCCAGCAGCTCGCCGGTCTTGGAAATGCCTTCGCCATACATGATATCGAATTCGACCTGTTTGAACGGCGGTGCCACCTTGTTCTTGACGACCTTGACGCGGGTCGCGTTGCCTACGACCTCGTCACGGTCCTTGATCGACCCGATGCGGCGGATATCCAGACGGACGGAAGCGTAGAATTTCAGCGCATTGCCGCCAGTCGTCGTTTCGGGAGAGCCGAACATCACGCCGATCTTCATGCGGATCTGGTTGATGAAGATCACCATGCAGCCGGAGCGGTTGATCGACCCGGTCAGCTTGCGCATCGCCTGCGACATCAGGCGGGCGTGCACGCCGACGCTGCTGTCGCCCATGTCGCCCTCGATCTCCGACTTTGGCGTCAGCGCCGCGACGGAGTCGATGACCACGAGGTTCACGGCACCGGACCGCACCAGCGTATCGACGATTTCAAGCGCCTGTTCGCCGGTGTCGGGCTGGGAAATCAGCAGTTCGTCCAGATTGACGCCCAGTTTCTTGGCGTAGCTTGGGTCAAAGGCGTGTTCCGCGTCGACAAAGGCGCAGACGCCGCCCTTCTTCTGCTCTTCCGCGATGGAATGAAGGGTCAGCGTCGTCTTGCCCGAGGATTCGGGACCATAGATCTCGATGATGCGGCCCTTGGGCAGGCCGCCGATGCCCAAGGCAATGTCCAGCCCTAGCGATCCGGTGCTCGTCGCTTCGATGTCGCGCATCTGATTCTGTCCGCCAAGGGTCATGATCGACCCCTTGCCGAACTGGCGTTCGATCTGCGCCAGCGCGCTTTCCAGCGCCTTTTGCTTGTCGGCGGTTTTCTTGTCAGTCATGTTCAGAAGTTCTGCCGTTGCCATGTCAATCGCGTCCTTATGTCATGCCCGGTGGGTGTGCGGCAACGCCGCAATTCGTTCTTGGTCTGTTCCAACACCCGATATGGGACCAAAGCAGGAACATTTCAATCATTTTCTTGACGATTTTATCTTGGCACCGGAGTGGTTAAAAAAGTGTGCATCCCATAAGGTGACCACGAACTATCCCGTGCGGAGGCGGTCATGTTGGTGTTCTGGAAGGAAAATCTCGTATTTCTGGCGGTGCCGAAGACCGGCACCACGGCGATCGAGGGGGCGCTTGCGCCAAAAGCCGCCATGGTCCTGCGCGATCCGCCGACGATCAAGCATGCGCCCATCTACCGCTATCGCCGCTTCTTCAAACCGCTTTTCGCACAGGCCGGAGGGCAGGAGCCGGAAACCATGGCCGTGCTGCGCCATCCGATCGACTGGCTGGGCAGCTGGTATCGCTATCGCGGCAGACCCGATCTGGATGGCCATCCGAACAGCACGAAAGACATCTCTTTCGACGACTTCGTGTTGGAGTATATCAAGGGAAAACCTGAATCCTTCGCCAACGTCGGCAGCCAGGCAAAGTTCGTCTGCGATGGCGACGGCCAGGTCGCCGTCGACCATCTGTTCCGCTACGAGGATCAGGACCGCCTTGTCAGATTCCTCGAACAACGCCTTGGCGTCACGCTGTCCCTGCCCCGCCTGAATGTCTCGCCACCGCGCGAAACGGCCCTCAGCCCGGCCGTCGCGGCAAAGCTGCGTGACAGGCGCGCGGCAGAGTTCGCGGTCTGGGATCAGGCCTCGGGCGCGTCCTGAACCAGCGGCCCCTTGAACCCGGTCGCCACAACGAATTTTTCCGAACTGTCGGCCCGCGACGAGGGCGGCTTCACGTTGGACACCTTCTCGAACCGCGACTTCAGCAGTTTCTGCAGATTGCCCTCGGCGCCGCCGGCCAGCACCTTGGCCACGAAGGTGCCCCCCGGCGTCAGCACATCGAAGGCAAGCTCTGCCGCCGCCTCGCAGAGCGCGATGATGCGCAGATGGTCGGTCTGCTTGTGGCCCGAAGCCGAGGCCGCCATGTCCGACATCACGACATCGGCCGGCCCCCCGAGCCAGGCCTTGACCTGGTCATCGGCGCCGTCCGCCATGAAGTCGAGCTGGTGGATCTCGGCCCCGGCGACCGGCTCCACCTCCTGCAGGTCGATGCCGATGATGCGGCCTTCCGGCTTGCCCGGCCGGTCCCCCAGCGCGTTGATCCGCGGCACCGCGACCTGAAGCCAGCCGC
>JBGTLJ010000299.1:0-6556 GCA_041744175.1 Oceaniglobus sp.
GCCGACGTGTTCAACTACATCGAGCGCTTCTACAATCCGCGGCGTGGGCATTCCAAGCTGGGCTATATCAGCCCCATGGCGTTCGAGGACCGTGCTATGCAAACCTGACCCCGTGTCCACGGAACCGGCAGCAGCTCAAACAGCCCATCAGAGCTTGCGCCTGTGACCAGTGTACGGGGGGCATCTAAGACTTCGAGGATCTCCCGCAGACTGGCCGCGACGCTTTGGGAAATGAAGTTCTGGAACGGCAGGGACGCCATGCAGAGGAGCCTGTCAGTCAGTGGCAGCACGTGAACCGGGCTCGGAGCAGACATGCGCGACATGACTTGCCCTGCGCGGCTGGCTCTCGTATCGACGCAGAACCCCGTCCTGAAACCGAGAAGTCCCATGCGCCTGTCCCGCTATTTTCTGCCCGTCCTCAAAGAAATTCCGTCCGAGGCGCAAATCGTATCGCATCGCCTGATGCTGCGGGCGGGAATGATCAAGCAGGCCAGCGCCGGGATCTACTCCTGGCTGCCATTGGGCTACAAGGTGTTGAAAAAGATCGAAGACATAGTGCACGAGGAACAGCAGCGCGCGGGTCACATCCCGATGCTGATGCCGACCCTGCAATCTGCGGATTTGTGGCGCGAATCCGGCCGTTACGATGCCTACGGCCCCGAGATGTTGCGCATCACCGACCGGCACGGGCGCGACATGCTCTATGGACCCACGAATGAGGAAATGATCACCGACATCTTCAAGGGCGCAGTGGGCAGCTACAAGGATCTGCCACTCACCCTCTATCATATCCAATGGAAATTCCGGGACGAGATCAGGCCCCGCTTCGGCGTCATGCGGGGCCGCGAATTCCTGATGAAGGACGGATATAATTTCGATCTGACGAAAGAAGATGCGCTGCACGCCTATAACCGCCACCTGGTTACATACCTGCGCACCTACGAACGGATGGGACTGCAGGCGATTCCCATGCGTGCGGATTCCGGGCCCATCGGCGGCGACGATACCCATGAATTTCTCGTGCTGGCGGACACCGGCGAATCCGAAGTGTTCTATGATTGCGAGATTGCGGATCTCAAATTCGGCGACCGCGCCATCGATTACGACAGCGTCGAACAATGCGCCGCCATACTTGCCGAATTCACCTCGCGCTATGCCCGCACTGACGAAACCCACAATGCGGTCGAATTCGAAAAGGTGCCAGAGGCCCGCCGCCGCAGCGCCCGTGGCATCGAAGTGGGCCAGATCTTCTATTTCGGAACCAAGTATTCCGATGCGCTTGGGGCCAGCGTGGACGATGGCAAGGGCGGCAAGGCACCGGTACACATGGGCAGCCACGGCATCGGCGTGTCCCGCCTTCTGGGCGCGATCATCGAGGCGAGCCATGACGATCGCGGCATCATCTGGCCCGAAGGCGTCACCCCGTTCCATTGCGGGATCGTCAATCTGCGCCAGGGCGATGCCGATTGCGACGCCGCTTGCGAAGGTCTTTACCTTGCGCTGACTGCGAACGGACTGGAGCCGCTCTATGATGACCGCGACGAACGGGCGGGGGGCAAATTCGCGACCATGGACCTGATCGGACTGCCATGGCGGATCACGGTGGGTCCGCGAGGTCTGAAGAACGGGGTTGTCGAAGTGACGTCGAGGCGCACGGGCGAAAGCGAGGAAATGCCGCCCGAAGACGCGCTTGCACGTATCGCCCGAATATACGGCAAGGGCTAAAAAAGCAAAAAAGGGATGGCAAATCCTTGCCATCCCCTCTTTGTCCGATGACAATCGGACGTGATACCTTAACCCAAAATGAACTTTATTGGGCGGTGATCACGGTCATGACCAGCGCGTCGTCAACCTTGATCGGGCCGTCTTCCATGGCACCGAGGGTGTATTCGAACACGCCCGTCGACATGCCGCCCGTTTCGGCATGCACCATCAGCATCAGCATGTCGCCCGGCGCAACTTCTTCTGTCAGGATCGCGGCGACATCCATTGTTTCGCCTTCCCGCAGGGGGGCATGGGCCACCACCGGCCCGGGTTTCATTTCCGCATCGGTACGGTGTACGACCAGCCAGCCGTTCTCACCTGCCACGACCTTGGACGCGCTGACCACACCGTTTTCAACGGACTGATCGGCAGCTTCGACCATCGGGGCCATGGAATGGGCGGCGGCAAAGGCACCGGTGGACATGACGGCAAACGCGGTCGCTGTAAGAATGGTACGCATATGTTCGTTCTCCTTGTTACTCGATCGGCCGGTGAGCGGCCATCGATTGACAACAATCACGAGGGTCTTACCAAAAAGTTTCGAAGCGACGGATAAATGAGGTTGCCCAATGAAAAGAGCGGCCTCGCCCTTGACGTCAAACTGGCGTTTGCAGACGAACCAAGCTTTGGAAACCGCGGCCTCGGATGCCAGTTCCCGGCCGCCGCTTGACGCCGCACGACCTTGGGCGCATGTCCGGGTCCGCATCACAGCAAAAGGATTGCCCGTGGCCAATTCCACCGCACCGTTCGCTCCGTTCGAATGGATGATTGCCTGGCGCTATCTGCGCGCAAGACGTGCAGAAGGTGGCGTGAGCGGGATGACCTGGATATCGCTCGCCGGAATCACCCTCGCGGTGTTTGCGCTGATCGCGACACAGGCGGTGCGGTCAGGGTTTCGCGAAGAATTCGTGGACACGATCCTGGGGTCCAACGCCCATGTGACCCTTTATTCCGCCCTGCGCACAGCGGAAACCGGCCAGACGACCCGTACCATGGCCGATTATGCATCCGTCGCACAAAAGGTCCGCGCCATCGACGGCGTCACCCGGGTGGCACCTCTGATCAAGGGACAGGTCATGGCATCGCACCGGTCGTCCACATCGGGGGTCGAGGTGTTCGGGATCTCATCTTCCGATCTGGCCACGATCCCACGCGTGGCGGAACCGCAGGAATCTTGGGGCGACATCGCCGATTTTGAACAGGGCATCGCCATCGGATCAGGTGTCGCGCGCGAACTGGGAGTTGCGGTCGGCGACCGGATCAAGCTGATATCGCCGGATGGGGCAAAGACCGCCTTCGGCACCTCGCCGCGGGTCGGAAACTATACGGTCACCTACGTCTTTACCGCCGGGCGGTATGACATCGACCGCACACGCGTCTACATGCCCTTCGAAGAGGCGCAGCGCTATTTCAACCGCGAAGGCGTGGCAGACGAGCTTGAAATCATGGTGAGCCGCCCCGAAAACGTCGATGCGCTGACCTTGCCGCTGCTTGGCGCCGGGGGCGAGCGTGCTCTGATCTGGACATGGCGGGACGCATCGGGCGCCTTCCTGCGCGCGCTGGACATCGAGGACAACGTGATGTTCATCATCCTGTCGATCCTGGTGCTGATTGCGGCAATGAACATCGTGTCGGGCCTGATTATGCTGGTCAAGAACAAGGGCCGCGACATCGGCATCCTGCGTACCATCGGCCTGTCCGAAGGATCGGTGTTACGGGTGTTCTTCATCTGCGGTGCGGCGACAGGTATCCTTGGCACGGCCCTGGGCGTCCTTTTGGGATGTGCCTTCGCATGGTGGATCGATCCGATCTTTTCATTCGTGAACTACCTTTCCGGTGGCGGAGTGTGGGATCCCTCGATCCGCGGCATCTATGCCCTCCCGGCCAAGCTTGAACCCGGCGACGTGTTTTCGGCGGTCGCGCTGTCGCTGGGGCTGTCCTTCGTCGTGACGATCTTTCCGGCCCGCCGGGCCGCACGGATGAATCCGGTCGAGGCGCTGCGCTATGAATGATCCCGTGCTTCGTCTTGCCGGGATCGCAAAGACCTACAACCGGGGTTCTTCCAACGCCGTCCAGGTCCTGCGGGGGATAGATCTGAGCGTCGCAAGGGGCGAAGTGGTGGCGGTGATCGCGCCCTCGGGGGCCGGCAAATCGACCTTGTTGCACATTGCGGGTCTGCTGGATACGTCCGATGCCGGACATGTCGTACTGGCAGGCAAGGATATGTCGGATCTGTCTGATCGCCGTCGCACCCGTGCGCGGCGTGCGGATATCGGGTTCGTCTACCAGTTCCATCATCTGCTGCCGGAATTTACGGCTCTGGAGAATATCCTGTTGCCGCAACTGGTGAATGGCGTGGCACCGCGCGATGCCCGGAACCGTGCGCAGGACCTGCTTTCGAGCGTCGGCATCGCCCATCGCGCCGATCACCGTCCTGCGGCCCTTTCGGGCGGCGAACAGCAGCGGGTGGCGGTCTGCCGTGCGCTTGCCAACGCGCCCAAGCTGCTGCTCGCGGACGAACCCACCGGCAATCTGGACCCTGCGACATCGGACGCGGTCTTTGGTGCTCTCATGGATCTGGTACAGACCACCGGGCTCTCCGCACTCATCGCCACCCACAATCTCGACCTCGCGGCGCGTATGGATCGCACGCTTCGCCTGCTCGACGGGCAATTGGTATGAACGAGCAGATGCAGTCAGTTCGAAACCCCTGAGGCAATGGTAGGTGCCCATGGGCATCGGCAATGACAGGTCACATGCAGGCGATCCGGCCAGGATTGGCGCGCGCTGCGCCCATTGGTGAACCGGAACATCGACAGGTACTCCTGCTCAGTCATACGCCCATTGCGAGAATGCCTTTCCTTTTGCCCCGGCTTGCCATTCCTTCACGCGATGAAGGCGTGCCATGGCGATGGGGATCGGCCTGGACTTCGTACCCGCAACCTCTGCCGGGTCGCAACGCATGATCAAAGCTCCGTTTTACCGGACACTCAGGTGGTTGCGGGTCTGGCTGCGATGAAATCGGATGGTAAACTCGGCTTCGGCCGCGAATGCTGTTGGTTGTCATTGTCGTCACCGAACCACCCGGCGGTCGATCCGAGGACGGTGGCGGGGTCGACAGGGTCGTGACGTCCACGTGGTCGCATGTGTGGTTTGCAGGCGGTGGGCTGATGACGCGCTGCTGCAGGTTCAGAATGGCTGTAATCCGGCGATATTCATAAGTCGGTCACGTAGTCACCAGCGCGGTGATCGGCGGCGACCCGTTCGCAGCGCTGTCTGGCCCGTGGTCTGCACCGCTTACGATCTCGCGCCCCGTGATGGCGCCGACATGATCTTGCGCATTCCGCCACGAGGGCACGCAGGTTCGATCCGCAGACGTCCGGCCTCCAGGCCATGACCCTCATCCTGAACCGTCCGGGTGCATCTGCTGCGCAGGCCACATCGGTTCTCCCTAGCGTGACGTGTCAAGGTTCGGCGGCCTGCGCAGCCACAGACGGGGCAAAAATACTTATAACCCTCAACGATCCGCAGCTTCTTTGACGATGACCGGCGACGCCTGCGACTGCCGTCGGCGTTGATCTCATGGTGCCCGTGAGTTTCCCGACCACAGGTTGCGAAATCCAGCTTCGTTTTGGTGATCAGGGGAGATAAACTTAAAGCGTCCCGCCCAAGGACTGAATCGTGAGGATTCCCAAGCGCATGATTGTGTGATTCATCCTGCTTGGGAGGATGGATCATGGTACCATCTTTGCCAGACGCGCTTCTGGCGCGGTTCCAGCTATATATTGAGGAAGGGTTAAGCGGTCGCGCGGCGGCATCGCGCTTGAAGGTCTCACCAGCCACGGGAGCGCGATGGGCACTTGCGATCCGGCGGACAGGCCGGGCGGAGGCTGCACCGCAGGGCCGGCCAAAAGGCAGAGGTAAGCTGAACCCGCATCTGGGCTTCTTTGCCGAGATCAATAAGCAGGATGGTGACATCACGATGCCCGGGCTGAGTGCCGCCCTGTTCGACCGGAACTCTCGCCCGGAATCGTGGTTATCACAGGCAATCTCAAATCCTACAGAAACGCCGAAGCGGAAAAGGCGATGCGAAGGGCAGGATGCTGGTTCCTGCTCCTGCCGCCGTACAGCCCCGAACTAAACCCCATCGAAATGGCATTCTCCAAGCTCAAAGCACACCTGCGCCGGATCGGCGCGCACATTCATGGACATGTTCAACGCAATCGCCGACAACTGTGACCTATACATAACAGGCGGATGCTGGAACTACCTCACGGCTGCCGGATATATTGCAGGTTAAAGGCGGGACGCTTTGGGCATTGCATTGATCAGGTTTGGGCACTGGTGCCCGGCGCATCGCATCGGGGGTCGGGGTGATGTTTTGTTCTTTGTCGTCGGCTGGAAGCTGACCGTTGAGTGTCAGTGAATTCGGTGGCCCAGCGCCCCAAGATCGGCGTCGAGCAGGCCCGTTTCCATCGTGTGCGGTTCGATCAATGGATCACCGTGAAAACGTGGGTGTCAAGCCGGTTGCGGATCGCCTTGCAGATGAAGTCAGAGCGGCTGAAATAGAACCATTTCTGCATCAACAGGTCGATCCGTCCCAGATCGAAAGATCCAAAAACTATCGTGATCTTCCCACTTTCCTGGGTCCGGTCGCGCGTTCTGACGATATCTGTCAGGTCACTTTCCATCCAAGTAGATGCTAAATCCCTTTCCCAAGAAACAGGCCTCGCGTCTGGCGGGAGGGCGGGGACGCGGCCCGGCGGCCGCGCGCGGCCGCCGGAGGTTTGCG
>JBGTLJ010000300.1:0-1782 GCA_041744175.1 Oceaniglobus sp.
GTTGGCGTTCAGCGCCAGCCCGGCGGTCTGGGGCGAAAGCCTGTCGATCACATGCGACAGGACCGTCCCGTCCCCGAGCGCCAGCAGCCCCTTGTCACCGCCGCCCATGCGCCGGGCCAGCCCGCCCGCCAGGATCACGCCGGTGGGCTGGTTCATCGCGCGGTATGCCGCCTTGGGGATGCGCCGCCGGGATCCGTGATGAATTGCATCATGGCGCGCCCTTGCGCGCGGTGCGGGCGGGTTCGTCCGCCGCTGCCGACGGATCCGCATCGCGCACCAGCCTGTCCTCGCCGGAAAGACAGACAAATCGGCGGCCGCGCATCCGCCCGATCAGGGTCAGACCGACCTGCTGCGCGATCTCGACCCCCCAGGCGGTAAAGCCCGAGCGCGACGCCAGCACCGGGATCCCCATCAGCGCGGTCTTGATCACCATTTCCGAGGTCAGCCGCCCGGTGGTGTAGAGGATCTTGTCCGCCGACCCGACGCCCTGCGACAGCATCCAGCCGGCGATCTTGTCCACCGCGTTGTGGCGGCCCACATCCTCCATGTAGACCAGCGGACGGTCCTTGTGGCACAGAACCGTGCCATGGATCGCCCCCGCCGACAGGTACAGCGACGGCGTGCGGTTGATGGTGTCGGCCAATGCGTAGAGCCACGACGTGCGCAGCTCGGACGGGGGCAGGGTCAGCCCCTCGAGCCCCTCCATCATGTCACCGAACACCGTGCCCACTGCGCAACCGCTTGTGCGGGTCTTCTTGCGCAGCTTTTCCTCATAGTCGGTCGCGCCGTCGGTGCGCACCACCACGGTCTGCAGTTCGTCGTCGCAATCGACGCCTTTCACGACCCCTCCCTCGCGCAGCATCCCCTGGTTGCTGAGAAACCCCAGTGCCAGATATTCGGGATAGTCGCCGATGGTCATCGCGGTGACGATTTCCGTGCCGTTCAGAAAGATCGTCAGCGGCCGTTCCTCGATCACCCGGATCGGGCCGACGGCCCCGGTATGATCGACCCCCTGAACCACACGCGTCAGCCCGGCGCCGCCGGGATCGGGAGCAATGAGATAGCTTGCGGCGGAATCGTGGTCGGGCATCCGGACCTCTGTGGCGGTGACAGGGAAAGCGCCGCCAACCTAGGACGTTCCCCGGGCAGGTTCCATTGCGAAATCGCAACGTTCGGCGCGGCCCCTGCGGCTAAAGGCATCCTGAGGTCGCCGCCCCCGCACCGCCGCAACTGGATTGCCGCATCCCCAAGGATGACGGCGACGCCGCAACCGGAATCGGTGAGCTTTGCGGACTTGCGGGCACGTCGCGCGGCGGGGTGGGCCGAAATCGGTGACCCCGGCGGGGGGGGGGTGGGGGTGTTGTGGCGCAGCGCGGCTGCCGATAGTCTTGCACGATCCGCATATCGGGGGACCGTTCACATGACACAGCGCCTGCATCTCGTTTTCGGGGGTGAACTGACCGATCCGGCGAGGAACGTGTTCAAGGATGTCGGCGCGCTGGATGTCGTCGGGATCTTTCCCGACTATGCCGCCGCCTTCGACGCCTGGAAATCGGCCGCCCATCGCACCGTCGACAATGCCCACATGCGCTATTACATCACCCATCTTCACCGGCTGCGCGACGAAGAGGCTGCGGCGTCGCCGACCGAGGAACTGGGCGGCTGAGCGGTGGCCGCAACCTGGTTCGATCGCCTGAAATCATATGCGGGGCGGGCGGGCGATCCGATGCCGGCACCGGCTGACGCGACGGTGCCCGATCCGGCAGAGGGCGAAGCCGCCCG
>JBGTLJ010000301.1:0-15378 GCA_041744175.1 Oceaniglobus sp.
GACGAGCCCTCGCGGGGGGCAGTTCGGCGGCCATCGCCTCCGGGGTCGGAACGCCGTCCGGCGCGGCAAGCGGCGCCGGGGTCTCCTGCTCTGTCTCGACAAGCCTGCGGAACACCATCATGCGATGCTCGACCGTCTGGGTGCCCATGAACCCGCGGCGTTCATCGCAGGGCAGAAGATCACTGCGCACATAGTCCCAGCCCTCGGCGCCATAGGCGTTCATCACCTCGCTCAGGGCATGGGCGAACCTGGCTTCGGCGGTCTTGGCTCCCTTGACCTTGGGGGCCCGTCGTGGCGCCGGAACGACAACATATTCGTAGGATATCATCAGCCCGTTCTCCCCTTTTTCCGGCCCGCTATACCAAAGCGCGCGACGCTGTAAAAGCCGGATGGACGCCGGTGCGCCGATAATCGAGGACCGACGCGATACCGACAATCGCGGCGTCGGGCGGGCAAATTTCCGGCGGGAAGGTGATGCCCGAGGCTGTGTGCCGGGCGTCGCGGTCCCTGCGGCGGATCGCCATGCTGCCCAAGAATGGTGCATCCCGCTGCGGGGCGCCAAAACTTCGGACAGGCGCGCGTTTTGCCGTAGTTTCTGGACCGCGGCAGCCGCTCTGCCGCTTTCGTTTGCGGGCAGGCCGTAGGCTTGTGGGCCATCGCCGGGAACGGCGCAGGTTTGGCAGGGATAATAAAGTGAACATGACAGGATCGAATCTCGGGCGTAAGGTCTGGGCCGCCACGCTTGCCGTCGGCATGATCTGGACCGCGGGCACCGGAAACGCGCAGAGCATGCTTGAGCAGATCCGGGCGGCGGGCAAGGTTGTCGTCGCGACCGAGGCCGCGTTCCCGCCTTTCGAATTCGTTGAGGACGGCAAGATCGTCGGCTACGGCAAGGATCTTCTGACAGCGGTCATCGCCGAGATGGGCGTGGAGCTTGAGCAACTGGATCTGCCCTGGCAGGGTGTGCTGCCCGGCCTGCTGGCCGGGAAATTCGATTTCGTCGCAACGACGGTGGCGATCAACGAAGAGCGCGCGAAACGCTATGCTTACACCATGCCCATGGCCGACGGTCAGCCCTATTTCGCCACCCGCGCGGGAACCGAACTTGCCTCCGAAGACGACCTTGCCGGGCTCAGGGTCGGCACGCAGCTGGCCTCTTTCGCGGAACCGATCGCACGGGCGCTCGATGAGCGGCTGGCGGGCGAGGGCGGGGGTTTTGAGGAACTCAAGCTCTACCCGTCGTTTCCCGACGCCTATATCGCGCTGGCAACCGGAGAGGTGGACGCCGTCATTCAGGCGCTGCCATCGCTGGCGGTTCTGGTCAGGGACCGCCCCGATGTGTTCGTTCTGGGCCAGCCGGTCACGACGGGGGTGAGCTATACCTATCTGGCATGGGTCACCCGCCCCGACGATCTGGACCTGCGCGATTTCATCTCTTCAGTGTTCCTCAAGATGCGTGATGACGGGCGCATGGCCGCGCTTCAGCAGAAATGGTTCGGCTTCGAGATGGACATTCCCACCGAAGGATACCTGCCTGCCGGCGCCCTCTAGGCTCAGGCGGGGCACGTGGGATTCGATCTTTCGTCCGTTGTTGCGGCCCTGCCCGATGTCGGGGCTGCAAGCCTGACCAACGCGTGGATGGCGGTGATCATCTGCGTGGCCGCGCTGGCCCTCGGCATCGGCTTTACCGTCGTCAGGTCGCTGAAATACCGGGTGGTGAACGGCGTGATGTCCGTGTTCATAAGTTTCGTGCGCGGCACGCCGATCCTGATCCAGATCTTCCTGTGCTACTATGTGCTGCCCCTGGTCGGGCTTGATCTTGATCCCACCACCGCGGGGATCCTGGCGATCGCGCTCAATTCCTCCGTGTTCATCACCGAAAACTTTCGCGGCGCGCTTGCGGCTCTCGACGATGGCCCGATCGAGGCGGCGACAGCCCTTGCCCTGACGCCCGCCATGATCTGGATGCTGGTGATCCTGCCACAGCTGTTGCGCCGCACATTGCCGATGCTGGTCAGCGAGGGGACCGTCATCCTCAAGAACACGGCCCTGCTGTCGGTCATCACCGTCGCCGAGGGCTTTCGCGTCGCCCAGCAGATCGGCGGTGCCACGTTCCGCCCCTTCGAGCCGCTGATCGCCGTGGCGATCTGTTTTCTTGTCCTGAACCTGATCCTCGTCGGGGTCGGCGTGATGGTGGAACGGCGCGGCGCGCTGCGGGCGGCCTGAGGGATGCGGCTCGATCCCGGCGTGATCACCGACAGCTGGCCATTGTTCGTCGAGGGCACGCTGGTCACGATCCAGCTCAGTGTGCTGTCGTTCCTGCTGGGTCTGGCGCTGGCCGTTCCTGTCGCCGCCCTTTCCATGAGCCGGCACGGAGTGTTCCGGGGTTCCGCCATGGTCTATCTGGCGATCCTGCGCGGCATTCCGTTCATCGCCCTTGTGTTCATCGTCCATTACGGCACGGCCGCATCGGGCGCGCGCACCCCCGCCTTCTGGAGCGGTGTGATCGCGCTCACGCTGTTTGCCAGCGCCTATTATTCCGAAGTGATCCGCAGCACGATATCGGCGCTGCCACCGGGGCAATGGGACAGCGGACGGGTGGTGGGCATGTCGCGGTTGCAGACGCTGCGATACATCATCGTCCCGCAGAGCCTTGGGTCGATGATCCCGCCCGGCGTCAATGTCACGATCATGATGATCAAGGAAAGCTCTGTCATCAGCGCGATCACCGTGGGGGAATTGACCTATCAGGGGCTTGTCGTTCAGGGCAACACCTTTGCGCCATTCGAGGTGTTCATCACCATCGCCCTGATCTACTGGGGCATCACGCTGGGCGTGTCGCGGTTGGGCGACCGGGTGGAACGGCGCATCGGCAGATTGCAGAAAAGCGGCCGGCCCACAGGCGGCATCGCCGCCCGGTATCTGACCCTGACCGCATCGAAACCGGTCCAATGACACAGCCCGATCTGTCTCTGCGTGCAACGGCGCTGCGCCGTGAGGTGGGCGGCCTTCGCATCCTCGACGACATCTACCTCGACGTGCCCAAGGGGCAGGCGGTCTGCATCCTGGGGCCCTCGGGGTCGGGCAAAAGTTCGCTTCTGCGCGCCCTCGCCCTTCTCGACCCGCTGGCGGACGGTTTCGTCACGATCGACGGGCAGGCCTTCGGGCGTGAACTGTCACGCGACGGCATCGTGCGTCGTCAGTCTCAGCGCGAGGTGGACCGGATCCGCGCGCGCATCGGGTTCGTATTTCAGGACTTCAGCCTGTGGCCGCATCTGGACGTGCGCGCCAACATCTCTCTCGCGCAGCGTGTCGTGCTGCAGCGACCGGCCGACGAGATTGCCAACGCGACGGACAGGATCATGGACCGGCTCAGCATCGCGGCGCTGGCGGACAAGCATCCCGGCCAGTTGTCGGGCGGTCAGAAACAGCGGGTCGCCGTGGCGCGCGCGCTGGTCCTGAACCCGGCCCTGATGCTGTTTGACGAACCCACGTCCGCGCTTGACCCCGAACTGGTCGGGGACGTTCTTGCGCTGCTGGTGGATCTCAAGCGCGAGGGGATGACGACGCTGACGGTCACCCACGAGATGTCGTTCGCACGAAGGCTGGCGGACCGGGTGATCTTTCTGGAACGGGGACAGATCGTGGCGGATGGCTGCCCGCAAGACGTGATCGACACCCCGTCCGACCCGCGGGTCAAACGCTTTTTCTCTCTCTTCTAACCCGTAGGACATGGGTCGAGCGCTCGCCCTTATCGATGTATCGATGACCGGGTGGCACCGGCCCCGCACATATCGACTTTGGGCGCCCGAACCGTTTCATGGCGGACAGTGGCGCGGTGTCTCGGTCTATCAATAGTGCAGAAGCCATGCCTCATTGCCGGGGCATGTTTTGAAAAGGATGACCGAAGATGACCCAACTGCCCCTTGATGCCGTATGGTACAGATCCGAGCGTCTTGACGACCGCATCTGGCTGATCACCGAACCGCGGGTGCATCCGATCTTTTCGGCCAACATGCATCTGGTCCTCGGGCGCGATGCCGATCTGCTGATCGACAGCGGCATGGGCGTGGCGCCGCTGCGCCCCATTGTCGAGGCTCTGAGGCCCGATGGAGACAAGCCTCTGATCTGCCTGTCGACGCATACTCACGTCGATCACATCGGCGCTGTGCACGAATTCGACACGCGCCTGGTGCACCCGATCGAGGCTGCCGCAATGGAGACTCCCGCGCCCTATTACCTGCGCACGGAGACGATTGGCGATGGGTTTCGCAGGCTGTTCCTGGAAGCGGGCTATCCGCCGCTGTGGCCGCTGCTGATCGATGCCGTACCGTCGGCGGATTACGACATCGACAGCTATGTGCTGCGGGGGGCAGTGCCGACGGGAATGATCGCGGACGGCGATACCGTCGATCTTGGCGACTGGCAGGCCGAGGTCCTGCATCTGCCCGGTCATTCGGCGGGACAGGTCGGGCTTTTTCATCACGAGACAGGTATGCTTTTCGGGGCCGATGCGATTTATGACGGACCCCTGATCTATCAGGGTCCGGGGATGAGCGTGGAGGATTACGCGGCCACATTGCGCCGGATCGCGGACCTGCCGGTGCGCATCGTCCATGGCGGCCACGATCCCAGCTTCGGCAAGGCACGTCTGGACGAGATCGTGGGGGAGTATCTGGCGCGCTGGCAAGCCTGAACACCCCCGGCGAGGCAGATCTGACGCGACCCTAGACGAGCAAGGCGCGCGCCTCTGCGGTTCCGTCGAATGCCAGGGCGTGCCAGACCAGCCCGCCCTTGCGTTCCAGCGCGACCGCGCCCTCCTGAAACGGATTTGTCGACAGGTGCACCATGCCGAGCGGACCATCCCAGGTGCCCGTCACATAGACGCTGTCGAAGACGCGGTGCAGATCCCCCGCGCGCGCGGCCCCGTTTTGCAAATCAGCAATCAGCGTTTGGGTTATGCCGACGGGCGGGTGCCCGATCCCGAAGATGAATATTTCGTCATTGTCGATCAGGACCCCCGTCATTTCGCCGCAGCGCACCGCCGTACCGCGCAGGGGTGCCGTTTGCACCGGCTGCCACCGCTCCCGGTACTGGGCATGTACGCCGTCCTCGATCAGGGCGCCCGCCGTATCGAAGGACATCAGGCCGGTATCGGGCCGCCCGGGAACGCCGTGCCAGTTGATCGTGCGGTGCCAGGTGCACAGGTCGTCCTGCACGGTGATGTGGCCCGCGAAGCCTTCGGCGGCCAACAGTAAAGCGAGCGCGGGTTGCGCAAGATCACCGAGGCAGGACCGGTCTGTCAGATCCGGGCGCGCCTGCGGGATCCGCAGATCGGCAAAGAGCGCGCCCGCCTGCAACCAGTGCACACGCGTCGTGCTATCCTCGAACGCCGGGGCCTTTATCCAGTCGCGCCGCCAGTGACCCTGAAGCCGGTCCTGTCCGATCAAGCGGCGGCTTTCATGTGGCTTTTCATCTGCGCGATCAGATCGCCGGACGACAGAACCGCGCCGGACTGCAGATACTCCATCGCCGCGAGCGATGCCTCATGGGCCTTCAGCGACGAACCCGATACGCAATCCCGGGCGACACGGCAGTGATAATCGCTCTGGTGCCCGTCCACGAAGGTATAGTGCACGCACACATCGGTCAGCGCGCCGACCAGGATCAGCGTCTGCGCCTTGAGCCCGCGCAGCAGGATCTCAAGTTCGGTTCCGAAAAAGCAGGAATACCGGCGCTTGTGGATGAAATAGTCGGTGGCGCGCATGTCCATCTCATCGGCGGCGACCGGGGTTCCCGCATTGCCCTCAAGACAGTGCACATCTTCGGACCCGTCCAGTTCGCGGCCATAATCTACCATGTCCTTGCGGTGGATTTCCTGAAAGAAGATCACCGGGATACCGCTGTCGTGTGCGGCGTCCACCATTGTGCGTGCGCGGGCCTGATTTTCGCGAAAATCGGGCATGTGCGGGATGCCGTTGTCATATTCCGGCAGAAAAGCCGATTTCTGGATGTCGATCACGATCAGAACCGGGTTGCCGATGATCATCGGTTGCTTTGCCATCTGGATTTCCTTTCTTCAGGTCTTGGATTGGTCGGCACCCATCAGCCGCGGCAAATCGCCGAACCTTGCGATGAGCGTAAAGACGGCGACTGACACGGCGATGAACGTGATCGCCGCGACTGCCATGGTCGGCGTGAAACCGTTGCGCAGGGAATTGAAGATCTGCAGCGTGACCGTCGCATAGCCAGAGGCCGAGACGAAGAACATCACGATGAATTCGTTGAAGCTGAGCACGAGGGCGAAGAAAAAGCCCGAAAGCGTATAGGGCACCATCTGCGGCAGGATGATCGTGCGCAACGCCACGGCTTCGGTGGCGCCCATGGTCGCGGCGGCGTCCAGATGGGCGCGGTCGATGGATTGCAACCCGATCGAAACAGTGACCAGCGGCAGGGCAAGAAACAGGACCGCGTGGCTGACCACGCCCGACCAGATATCGCCAAGTCCGCCGGCGAATCCCCACATGAAGCCAAGCCCGACACCGAACACGATGGGCGGCAGCGCAAAGGGCATTGCGCCAAGCCCCGCCACGATCTTGGAAGCGCCCGATCCGCTTTTCCAGACCCCATAGGCCAGCGGCCAGGCAATGAGAACTGCAAGGGTGGCGCTGCCAAAGGCGATGAGAATAGAATTGAGCAACGCGCCGCGCCAGACCGGCTCGCTCACGAAAAACTCCACAAAGCGCATCAGCGTGGGATCCTGCGGCGGAAACACCATGGATCGTCCCCCGTTCAGCGCCGAGGCGCAGACGACGAGGATCGGCAGGGCGATGACCAAGGCAGCCAGCCCCATGAACAGATGCACCAAAGCCTTCATCCGCGCGCGCCCTGCCTGTTGACCAGCACCTGCCCAAGCCACAGGCACAGGCCCGCCGTGATCAGCAGGATCACCGATTGCGCCGCGCCGAAGGGCGCGTTGAGGGTGGATCCGCGCACGGATTCATAGACCGATATCGCAAGCGTCTGCTTTGCCGGTTCGGCAAAGACCGTCACCGACACATAGGTGCCCAGCAGGAACACGAAAAGCAGGAACACCGTGCCGATCAGGGGCAGCCTGACGGTGGGCAAAACGACCGTGCGCACCACGGCCCAGGGGCTTGCACCCATGGTGCGCGCAGCCTCGACGGTGGACTGGTCCAGCCGCGACAGCGCCGGATAGAGAAGGATCACCGCGTAGGGCCACACCAGATAGGACATGGTCAGGATCGTGGCGAAGACCGAGGTCTTGAATTTGACATCGCGCGGGTTCGCCATACCCCATTCGCGCAGGACATCGAACCAGCCGGTTTCCTTGAGCCAGCCGGTGACACCCGATTCGCGAAGCAGCATCGGCAGCCCCGAGCGATTGGACAACAGGATGTCCCAGCCCATCACGATGAACACTTCCGACAGCGACAGCGTGGCCAGCAGGAAGACGAGCCAGCGGCTCTGGGCGGCGCGGCTCATCCGCGTCATGAAATAGGTAAAGGGAAAGGCCGTCGCGACGGCGATTACCGACGCGATCACCGCGTAGTAGATCGAATAGTAAAGCCTGTTGAGATAGAGCGTGGTCGTTGTTTCCGGCCAGGAGGCGCCGACAAAGAACCGCAGATAGTGTTCCGGGGTAAAGCCGAAGACCCAGGCCGCACCCTCGATCTTCTGGCCGAACGAAATCACGATCACGAGGACGAAGGGCATCACGCATAGACCGAGCACGATGGCCCAGAGCGCGATCCTTGACATGTTGGCACGCGGGGCGGCGGCGGGAACGCGCAGCGCCCGACCGGCCGGGGCGGGGGCCTCGATGCTGCTCACGGGGACGTCCTGCGCTGTTCCGCCGGAAACACGTAAAGCGCATTGCCGGGCAGCTGCACGTCCAGCTTTTCCCCTTTCCTGAATGCCGCGGCGCTTTCCCCGATCGCGTATTCGACGATGATCGGGCCGAGCGGCGTGCTCAGGTGGATGTCGCGGGTGGCACCCACATCGCGTATGAACGTCACCTCGGCGGGGACCCTGTTGTCGGCGGGCATGTCGTGGTCAAGCGAGGGCTGTTCGGGACGGATGGCGACGGTCACCGCCGATCCGTCCAGAAACCTGACCGCGCCCGCATCCAGGGCCAGCCCGCCCGCGATGATCCTGCCACCCTGAACGACGCCGTCGAAGAAATTGGCGCGGCCGATGAAATCGGCGACAAAGGCGTTGCGCGGTTTGTGATAAATGTCCTGCGGCGGGCCGGATTGTTCGACATTGCCGTTGGACATGACGACGATGTTGTCTGCCATGGTCATCGCCTCGCGCTGGTCATGGGTCACGACGATGGTGGTGATCCCCAGCCGCTGTTGCAGCAGGCGCAATTCCACCTGCATCGCCTCGCGCAGGTTCGCATCCAGTGCCGACATCGGCTCGTCGAGCAGGAACACTTCCGGTTCCTGGGCCAAGGCACGGGCGATCGCCACGCGCTGTCTCTGACCACCCGACAGCGCGCCGATGCCACGGTCCGCGAACGCGCCGAGTTGCACGAGATCGAGCAGTCTTGCCGCGCGTTCATGGGCCTGCGGTTTCGATACCCCCGCAATGGTCAGCGCATAACACACGTTCTCTCGAACGTTGAGATGGGGGAACAGGGCAAAGCTCTGGAACACCATGCCGAACTTGCGTTTGTGGGCGGGAATCCGGGTCAGATCGCGCTTGCCCAGCGAAATCTTGCCCGATGTCGGATCTTCCAGTCCGGCCACCATGCGCAGCAGTGTCGTCTTGCCGCAGCCGGAAGGGCCCAGCAAAGCTGTCAGTTCGCCATGGGCAAAGGTCAGGTCCACCCCCTCCACGGCGCGGACCTTGCCGTAATCCTTGCGGATCTGATGCAGGACCAGATTGTCCATTCAGATCAGGAGACCAGCATCTTGTCCCAGCTTTCCTGAATGAACGTCTCCTTGTCGATATACGCCTCATAGGCGGGCGTGATCGCGGGTGTGCCCGAGACGGTGGCGAACTCCTCATCCGTGAGATCGGTCTTGGACTGCGCCACCAGGGGCGCCGTGCCGATCTTGCGCGACATCAGCGCCTGGATCGCGGGATCGGAGGAGAAGTTGATGAACTCTTCGGCCTCGGCGCCCTTGTCCGACAGGCTCGACAGACACCAGGAGCCATAGCCGATGGGATTGCCCTCTTTCGGGAATACCGATCTGATCGGGAAGCCGTCGGCCGCCATAAGCTGTGCGACATCGTGGTAATACATGCCTCCGACGACGTCGCTGTTCTTCATCGCCTGTTCCATCTGGCTTTCGGCGGTCCACCACAGGGCCACGTTGGGCTTCAGTTCGCCCGCCTTTGCGATCATTGCAAGCACCCCGTCTTCGGTGTCGAATGTCGAAACGCCGTCAAAGTATGTGGCTGCGACGATGTCGAGCAGGTTGCCCGTGACCAGTTTGCTCAGACCGAGGCTGGCCTCGTACACGCCGGTGTCCCAGAACCCCGTCCAGCTTTCGGGCGCTTCGACGGCATCAGGGTTGATCACCATCGAGACGAACCAGGACATTGCGCCCACACCCAGCACGCCCGTGGCATCTTTGAAGACGAAGTATTCGTCCAGGTTCTGCGCGTTCTGGACATTGCTCATGTCCAGCGGTTTGATCAGACCGCCGATGCGGGATGACTTGATCAGCGCGGTCCTGTCGTACAAAGACAGGTCCGCCGGCACCGATCCCGCCGACGTCGCCTGCTGCATCGTCACCAGCCAGTCGGCAGAGTTCGGCTGGGTGACGCTTTCGACCGCGATGCCCGTGGCTTCGGTGAAGGCCGGATAAACGTGTTCCTTGAAGCTGTCCTCGAAGTATCCGCCGTAAGAGCCGATCTTGAGGCTGCGGCTCTGGGCGATCAGAGGTGTGCCGGTCACGGCGGCGAGGGTGGCGAGGCCACCCAGGCTGGCGCCGGTCTTCAGTACTGTGCGGCGGTTGAATTTCATCATCTGTGTTCCCCGGATCCTGAAAGTGTTCCGCCGGGGATTCTGCGCCGCGACGGGTCTTCGGGATCAGCAATCCACATTCGGCGGGGTGTGCGCCCGACCATTGTACTTTTGCGCGGGTGCGGCGCGGCGGTCTGGCGCGATATTCGGCACATGCGCCCCGGCGGGCCTCATATTTCAGCCCCGGATGAAAATGAAATGCCGCGCCTGCGCACGCCGCTTGCACAGGTTACCGCGCCAATCCAGCGTCAGGCAGACCTGAACGCATGAAAGGAACGCCATGACCGCGTTACAAGACGACCAGCGCGCCCTGAAGATCCAGCAGGCGCAATTGCCGGTGATCGACCTGTCTGGGCTGATGACGGGCGATCCGGATGACAAGAGGTCCGTCGCCCGTGCCTTGGGCGACGCCGCGCGCACGTCGGGGTTCTTCTACATCACTAACCACGGCGTTTGCGAAAGCCTGATCGAGGATCTCTTCGCCGCATCCAGGGCGTTTCACGGGAAGCCGCGCAGCTACAAGATGAAATACTGGTCTGGCTTCACCACCCATCACCGCGGCTATGTTCCGCTTGAGGAAAACGGCGCGTCCTTTCCCAAGCGCATCAACTTCAACGAGGCCTGGGACATGTCCTATGAGGCCCCCGCCGATCACCCCGACTATCTGGCCAAATGGCGGATGACCGGCCCCAACATTTGGCCCGATCTGCCAGGCTGGAAGGAAACGGTATCCACCTATTATGATGCGGTCTTTGCACTGGGCCTCAAACTGCTGGATGCGCTAGCGATCGAACTGGAGGTGGATGCCGCGGAACTGACCCGCCACATCAACAACCCCACGTCGCAGTTGCGCCTGCTGCGATATGTCGAAAACGACATGCCCGCGACGAAGGATTTCGTGGGGATCGACGCGCATTCGGATTTCGAATGTTTCACGATCCTGCTGCAGGGGGCACCCGGATTGCAGGTGATGAACGCCGACGACGTCTGGATCGAGGCGATGCCGATCCCGGGCTGTTTCATCGTAAACATCGGCGACATCTTCGAGACATGGTCGGGCGGCCGGTTCAAATCCACCCAGCACCGCGTCAACAACATCGGCCGCGAGCGGTATTCGTTCCCGCTGTTCTTCGGTCTGGACTATCATGCCGTGGTCGAACCGCTCGAAAAGTTCCGCACGCCTGAAACCGTCGCGAAGTATCCGGCCATCAAAGCCGGCGATCACCTGATGCGCATGTCCGTCAACGCGTTTCGCTATATGGCCGATGCCCGCTCAAAGGGCGAACTAGTGCCCGATTTTGACGTCCCCGAGGAAAACCCTTTCAGGCGCCACGCGAAAACCGCGGCGGAATGATCCCGCATCCGGATTTCGAGAAGCTGGAGGTTCCCCGGACGCTGGGGCTGGGGGACTATCACCTGAAGATGCTGACCGCCGCCGATCTGGAGGAGGATTTCGACGCTGTGACGCGGTCGAAATCCGTCCTGCGGGGCCTTTTCGGCCCCGACTGGCCCGAGGGGCTGAGCCTCAACGACAACCTGACGGACCTGCACTGGCATCACCGGGAATTTGTCGCGAGGCGGTCGTTCGCCTGGGTCGTTCGCGACAGCGGGGGAACGTATCTGGGGTGTGCGTACCTTTTCCCCGCCATTGGTGGCCAGGGCAGGGCCGAGGCGGCGTACTGGATGGCCGATGCGCCGGACCGGCTGGCGCATCTCAAGGCGTTCGGCCCGCTTTACGAAGCCTGGGTCGCGGCGCTGCTGCCGCCGGAATTCGAGATCATCGTCAGCAGCAATGCGGCATTTCAGGATGCGCAATAGGCGCGCCAGCCACCCAGTCCGGTGATCTCCTCCGCGCCCGCAAGCGCATGCGCCTCGCAGAGGAAACCGCTGACCGCGCTGCCGTCCGCCAGCGACACCTTTCCGATGCCCAGTGGCGCCGGGATCTGTGCCACGAACCGGCCAAACGCATCCTGAGGCATCGCCCAGACCTCGACCGCGATGGCGCCGCCGCCGTCAGCATCGAACAGCATTCCGGGCTTTGGCGGCACCGTATCGGACAGCGCGAACAGGCGGTAAGTGGCGCTGGTGGTCGTGGTCTGCACCAGCATCGCGCCCGCCGAGGTCAGCTGGTGATTGAGGGGCATGCCGCTCAGATGTGCTCCGACAACCGCGATGGGGATCATCCCCTCGGGCACGTGCGACGAATCGTACGAGGGGATTTCGGCCGTCGTGTCGCGGCCCATCCCGCAGGCGGCGGCCGCATGCATGGCCGCACAGAACGGCGCCAGACCGTCATCGCTGAAGGCGGGACCCACAAGTGTGACACCCACCGGCAAGCCGGTCGGCGTGAAACCGGCCGGAAAGGCGATCGCGGCATAGCCCATCAGGTTGGCAAAATTCGTGTACCGTCCGAAATGGCTGTTCTTCGCCATCGGATCGGCCAGCATCTGATCCACCGTGTACGTGGTGGGCGATGTGGGCAGCAACAGCATGTCCACGTCGTCCCACAGCGGCGCCACAAGCGCGCGGATCTCCTCCAGACGGTAGCGGCCATTGAACGCATCGACCGCGCTGTGCGCCGACGCAGCTTCGATGATCCTGCGCACGGTCGGATCGAAATCGTCGGCATTCGAGGCGATGAACGCCTCTACCGCCGCCAGACGCTCGGCCACCCACGGCCCTTCGTAAAGCAGCGCAGCCGCCTCCCGGAACGGCGCGTAGTCGAACGGCACGAGCGTTGCCCCAAGGGCCGTCGCACGTATGATCGTCGCATCATAGGCTGCCTCGTATCCGTCGTTGCCGAAGAACTCGCGCTCGTCCCCGGACAAGATGCCGATGCGCGGGTCGGGCGGGATGCCGACGGGACGGGCGGGGCGGGTGAACCCGTCGCCCGGATCGACCCCTTCGATGATGCGCCGCACCTCGACCCCGTCGCTGACGCAGCCCGCGAATATCGTCACCACATCGACGCTTTTGCAGGCCGGGACAACACCCGTGTTGGGCACCAGCCCCGGCGTCGGCTTTATGCCCACCAGATTGTTGAATGCAGCCGGAACGCGCCCCGATCCCGCGGTGTCGGTGCCAAGGGCAAACATCGCGAGCCCGGCCCCCACAGCGACGGCAGACCCCGACGACGAGCCGCCGGAGACGTAGTCGGCATCGAACACGGAACGCGGCGCCCCATGCGGCGAGCGCGTTCCGTTCAGCCCGGTGGCGAACTGGTCGAGGTTGGTCTTGCCGATCATCAGCGCGCCCGCCGCGCGCAGCCGCGCGATCACCGCCGCATCCGCCGCGGGATCGTAGGCATAGGCCGGACACCCCGCCGTGGTCGGGATCCCGCGCACGTCGATGTTGTCCTTGGCCGCAAACGGCACCCCCCAGAGCGGCATTCCCCCGGGCCCTTTCGCCATCAGGTCGCGGGCCTGGGCACGCAGGTCGTCGTCCGCGACGGCGTGGATGAAGATGGCGGGGTCACTGGACGCACGGCGCCGGGCGATCACCTCTTCGACAACGTCCAGAGGTGTCGCGCCGCCGTCATAGGCGGCACGCAGGGCGCGCAGGGTCATGATTTCAGGAAGCATGTTCAGGTTCCAATAGTGCAATGATGTCGCCGCGTTGCAGCGCCTGGCCGGGGATGGCGCGCAATTCGGCGATGCGCCCCGCGGCGGGGGCGGTGACGGCCATTTCCATTTTCATCGATTCGACGATGGCGACGGTATCGCCTTCCAGGATCTTGTCGCCCGGTGCCACGGTGATCTTCCACAGGCTGCCGGGAACGGTGCTTTCAACCGCGATGCATCCTTCCGGAACATCGCTGCCATCGCCGTCTGCGACCTGCGCATGGTAGGGTGCAAAGCTGTCCAGCCCCTGCGCTTTCCAGCGCTGCCGCTCTGCCTCGAAGGCGGTCTGCTGGGTCGTCTTGAACCGCGCGATGCTGGCGGCCTGCTGCCCCTGCGCCTTCTTGTGATCCGCCCAGCGAAATGTGGTCTCTTCAATTTTGAGGGGATACTGCCCGTGGGGGAATGCAAGGCGTGCCTCGGTCAGTTCTTCGTGCGAGACCGGGAAAAACCTGATCTGGTCGAAGAAATCCAGCAACCACGGTGTTCTGGCAAACGCAGGCGTCCGCCGCCAGGTGTTCCAGACCTGTACCGTGCGACCCACCAGTTGATAGCCTCCGGGGCCCTCCATGCCATAGATGCACATATATGCGCCGCCGATGCCGACGGCATTTTCGGGCGTCCAGGTGCGGGCGGGGTTGTATTTGGTCGTCACCAGACGGTGGCGGGGATCGATTGGCGTCGCCACCGGCGCGCCAAGATAGACGTCGCCCAGTCCCAGCACCAGATAGCTGGCGTCATGGACGATCCTGCGCACCGCCGCCTCATCCTCAAGCCCGTTGATCCGGCGGATGAATTCTATGTTCGATGGACACCAGGGCGCATCGGGGCGGACAAGTTCCTGGTATTTGCGCATCGCCAGGTCGGCCTGCGGATCGCCCCATGACAACGGCAGGTGCACGATGCGCGACGGCACGGTGATGTCCTCGGCGGGCGGCAGCCCGGTCTCGATCTCGTGCAGCAGCCCGAGCAGCGTTTCGCGGGTCAGCCGTGTGCTGTCGTAGTGGATCTGCAGCGACCGGATGCCAGGCGTCAGATCGATCACCGGCAGCCGCGCATCCCCGACCGCCTGCATCAGAAGATGCACCCGCAGACGCAGTTCGATGTCGAGCGTCATGTCGCCGTATTCGACCAGCAGGTTGTCGTCACCCTGTCTGCGGTAGACCACCGGAACCGGCCCCTGGCCATTGCGCGCAAGGACCGCCGATCCCGCCTCTCTGTAGGACGGTGCCACGACCGGATCGCCCGCGCGCCGGACCGGCACGAAGCGGATGGTGTCTCCGGGCCGGAACTGTCCCATCATCCAGAGGTCTTCGGAGGCGATGACAGCGGGGCTGACGAATCCGCCAAGGCTGGGCCCGTCCGGCCCCAGAATGATCGGCATGTCGCCGGTGAAATCGATCGCCCCCACGGCATAGGGATTGTCATGCAGGTTCGAGGGATGCAGCCCCGCCTCGCCGCCGTCGCTGCGTGCCCATTGCGGCGCAGGCCCGATCAGCCGCACGCCGGTACGGTCCGAATTGAAATGCACCCGGTAGTCGGTCGCAAAGAACGTCTCGATATCGCTTTGCAAGAAGAAATCGGGCGCACCGTGCGGTCCGTAAAGCACACGCACCTGCCACGCGTCGGTCAGCTCGGCGGTTTCCGGCGGAGCAGGCTCCGCGCAGGGTGTGGTGGCGATGTGAAGCACATCGCCGGTCCTGAGGGGGCCCGTCGCGTGGCCGCCGAACCCGCCGAGACCGAAACATGCCCGCGATCCCA
>JBGTLJ010000302.1:0-4195 GCA_041744175.1 Oceaniglobus sp.
GCCGACCTTGCTTTCGTTCATCAGCGCCAGCGCCGCCGCCGCCATCAGGTCGGGCGCCACCGTGCGTGGCGACGGCGTGGCGATATCGCGCGCCACGCTGTATCCCAGCCGGTCGATGTTGCGGCGCAGGTCGCCATCGGAAATCACGCCGACCAGTTTCCCGTCCTCGACCATGCAGGCCAGACCGAAGCCCTTCTCGCTCATCGCCAGCAGGGTGTCGCGCATGGGCGTGTCGGGGCCGACCACGGCCAGCGCCTCGGGGCCGTGCATCAGCTGGTGCACCAGCGCCAGCTGCGCCCCGAGCTTGCCGCCCGGGTGATAGGCACGGAAATGTTCCGACACGAAGCCGCGCTGTTCCATCAGCGCCACGGCCAGGGCATCGCCCAGGGCCAGGGCAAGGGTGGTCGATGTGGTGGGGGCGACGCCGATGATGCAGGCCTCCGGTTCGCGCGGCAGGGTCAGCCGGATGTCGGCGGCGCGCATCAGGGTGCTGCCCGGGTTGCACGACATCCCGATCAGCGGGATCGAGAACCGCCGGGTGTGGCCGATCAGATCGACCAGTTCGCCGGTTTCGCCGGAATTGGACAGCAGGATGCACAGATCGTCCCGGGTCACCATCCCGAGATCGCCATGGCTCGCCTCGGCGGGGTGGACGAAACAGGACGGCGTGCCGGTCGAGGCCAGGGTCGAGGCGATCTTGCGCGCGATGTGGCCCGACTTGCCGATCCCCGACAGGATCACCCGGCCCCGGATCGTCAGGATCCGCTGCACCGCGGCCACGAAACCGTCGGGCAGATTGCGGCTCATCCGCAGGATCGCCCGGCCTTCGGTTTCGAGCAGTCGCGTGGCGGTTGCAAGCACCACATCAGAGATATCTGCCGGTTTTTCGATGGATTCCATGCAATGCCCTGCCGGTTCGCCGTCCGTCTGTGCCGTTCCGCGTCGCCGCCGACGGCCTGCGCAACGCCCGGCCACGCCGGCACGCGATACGATCGCGCCCCTGTCCCGGCTTTTGTCCCGGCTTTGGCCTTGGCTTTACGCATCCCCCGCCACCACCGCAAGGCTGTCGGCAGTTTTTCGCGGCGGCCCTCGCAAATGCGCCGTGCGGCGTTTATGAGGGGCCTGAACCTTGCGCCACGGGCCTTGCGAGCGGGCCCCGTGCAACGATCCACATGCCGCCCGGGCCCCCGGACCACAGGAGTTTTCGGATGAACCGCAAGTTGAAGATCTATGTCGGCTGGGATTCCCGCGAGGACATCGCCTGGCAGGTCTGCCGCCATTCGATCCTGCGCCACGCCTCGGGCGACGTGGAGATCCATCCGCTGAAACAGCCCAGCCTGCGCGAACTGGGGCTCTATACCCGCGACGCCGACACGGCGGCGACCGAATTCTCGATCACCCGGTTCCTGACCCCCTATCTGGCCGCCCATGACGGCTGGTCGATCTTCGTGGACTGCGATTTCCTCGTCAGCCGCGACATCTGCGAAATCCACGATCTGCTGGACGGCGACAAGGCGCTGTTCTGCGTGCATCACGACTATACGCCCGCCAACACGGTCAAGATGGACGGCAAGCAGCAGACGGTCTATCCGCGCAAGAACTGGTCGTCCTTCATGGCGTTCAACGGCGCCCACCCCCATGTGAAGGCCCTGACGCCCGAGGTGGTGAACGGCCAGGGCCCCGCATATCTGCACCGCTTCGCCTGGAGCGACGACGCCAGCATCGGCGCGTTGCCGCTGGAGTGGAATTTCCTCGAGGGCGAATACCCGAAACCCGCGCGCCGGCCGATCTGCGTGCACTACACCAACGGCGGGCCGTGGTTCGATGACTGGCAGGATGTCGACTACGGCGCCGAATGGCGCGCCGAGCGCGATCTGTACGAGGCCCGGGCGAAGGCGGCGGAATAGGGCGGACGGGGCCCGCAATTCCGTGCCGGTCACCCGGTTGTCCTCTGACGCCGCGTTGCGCAATCTGAAATCCCGTCGTGGCAGTCGGTGGCCCGACGGCAGACGTCCAGTGGATGCGGAACGCCTGAGCGGTATCATGACGATGTCGGTGAACCCGGGATTTTCGATTCATCCCGGCGACGCGATCATGACCATCGGATCGTGTTTTGCCCGCGAACTCGAGGCCGTTCTGGCCACACGGGGATTCGATGTTCCGGCAATGCAGCTGTCGATCCCCCCCGAGGAGCGTCCGCCGGGCACCAAGCCGAACGTTATCCTCAACAAATATACGGTCCATGCGATGGAAAACGAGATCCGGTGGCTGTTCGAGCCGCCTGACTGGCCTGATGAAACATTTTTCCTGCGCACCGACGACGAGATGTGGCACGATCCCCACCTTGTGCACAATCTCGCTCCCGCACCGCTTGAGCGCGTCAAGGCGCGGCGTGCGATGGTGATGGATACGATGAGCGCACTGCCGCGCTGCCGGGTGATCGTGATGACACTCGGGCTTGTCGAGGCCTGGTTCGATCACCATACCGGGCTTTATCTCAACGCCGTACCACCCCGCAAAAGCCTGACGGTCGCACCGGACCGTTTCGAGCTTCATGTATTGCAGTATGAAGAAATCCTCGCCGGGCTGCATCGCATCCACGATCTGCTGTTGCGCCATGGGCATTCTGACTTTCGGGTGCTGCTGACGGTCTCTCCGGTGCCGTTCAAGAGCACGTTCACCGGGCAGGATGCGGTTGCGGCCAATACCTATGGAAAGAGCGTGCAACGGGCTGCCGCAGAAGTATTTGCCGCCACCCACAAACGTGTCGATTATTTCCCAAGCTATGAGATATGCACCCAGTCGCCCCGCCCCCTGACCTTCAATCAGGACAACATCCACGTCACACCCAAAGTCGTGGACGCGATCATGTCGACGGTTCTGCAAGCCTATCTGGATCCCGCGGCCCGCGACATGGGATCATCTTGAGTACCGCACGCCCGAAGCGGGTCCGGCAAAAGAACCGGCTCTTTCTGTAAACCGGTAACGCAGTAGGATACCGCAACGATGGAATATCTGAACGATTATTACGACGACGCATATCTTGCGGGCAAGATCCATGCCGGAGAGCACAGACATTCCATCGGTGGGATGTGGGATGAAATCGGCAAGCTGCAGTTCGATTTCGTCAGGGATCGGGGCCTGTCCCGCGATATGGCATTTCTGGATGTCGGCTGCGGATGTCTGCGTGGCGGCATCCACATCGCCGCCTATTTGGATCCCGGTCGCTATTTCGGAATCGATCTCTCCGAGCGGTTGCTCAATGTCGGCTACACTGTCGAACTCAGGGAACACAATCTGCAACACAAGGTGCCCCGGGGCAATCTTCGGGCCACGGATACGTTCGATGTAACACCCTTCGGTCAGGCCTTTGACATGGCCCTGGCCGTTTCGGTCTTCAGCCACCTGCCGCTGGAGCACCTGACACTCTGCCTCACCCGTCTTGCCAGCAGCATGACCCCGGGGGGACGTTTTTTCATCACTTATTTCGACTGTCCGCCGGATCACGACTGGAACACGCCCCTGCGCCATACCCCCGGACGCAAGATCAGCCTTCCCGACCGGGATCCGTTTCACTATCGCGGTGCCGATCTCGAACATGCAACGCTCGGGCTGCCTTGGCGCCTCGCCACACATGGCCCCTGGAACCACCCCCGCGATCAGTGGATGGCGGAATTCGTTTTCACCCCGGATGTAGGCTGAGGACAAAGTGCACCGGCAACAGACCTTGTTCCCGCCCACCCGCTCGGGCATTCACCGTTCAGGTTGTATTTTGAAAGGCCGGTCATGACACATGTCCTGATCACCGGCGGTGCCGGCTTCATCGGCTCGCACCTCGCCCCCGCCCTGCTGGGCGCGGGCCACCATGTGCGCATTCTCGACACGCTGGCCCCCCAGATCCACGGCGCCGTGCCCGGCAACACCGGCTGGCTGCGCGACACCGCGGGGCTGGAGTTCCAGCGCGGATCGGTCACCGACCGCGGCGATCTGATGCGCGCCATCGACGGCGTCGATGCCGTCGTGCATCTGGCCGCGGAAACCGGCACCGGGCAATCGATGTACGAAATCGGCCGCTATGCCCGGGAAAACGTGCAAGGCACCGCCGAGCTGTGCCAGATGCTGGCGACCCAGCCCGGGCACGGCGTGGAACGGGTGCTGCTGGCCTCGTCGCGCTCGGTCTACGGCGAGGGCGCCT
>JBGTLJ010000303.1:0-3212 GCA_041744175.1 Oceaniglobus sp.
CCCGCCCCGCGACAGGCAGCCGGCAAGCTCGCGCTCGGCGGCGCGCGGGTCGTATTGGCGCAGCGCCGGATCGTCGGCGGGATCGGGCTGACAGGCCGACAATCCCAGGATCAGTGCGAATGTCAGCCGGATCATGCCGCCCCCCGGTCGCGCCGCTTTATGCGCTCGCGCACCGCCTCTGCCATAGCTTCGCCCAGCATACCGTGTGATGCGGGGGAAAGGTGCACGCCGTCCAGCGGATCGACAGCGATGTGCGCGCCGGCGTCGACAAAGCCGACGCCAAGGCGGTGCGCCTCCTGCATCATGTGCACGAACAGTCCCGCCCCCCGCGTCTCGGCGCCCTGGAACATGTCCGCCAGGCATCCGACCTCGCGCACCGCGGGTGGACAGACGATCAGGATGTCATCTGCCGTACCGCTGGCGCGCACCTTCTCGGCCAGCCGTCCCACCGACAGCGCGATGTCGACTGCGGGCATGTTGAACCGCATCTTCAGATCGTTGGTGCCCAGCATGATCACCACCATGTCCAGCGGGGCATGGCTGTGCAGGATCGCGGGCAGGATCGTCATGCCGTTGCGATGCGGGCCTTCCACCGGATCGTCATGTACCGTGGTGCGCCCCGGCAGCCCCTCGACCACCAGATCCCATGTCGCGCCCAGCGCCCGCGCCATCACCTGCGGCCAGCGTCGGGCGATGGGGATGCGCGGGTTCGTCCCCCGCGCGGACATCGGCGCGCTTCCATGGCTGTTGCTGTCGCCATAGACCAGAATTGTCGGCATCACCGCGACCCGGTTGCGCGGGGACAGAACAAGACGATGCGCGGGCCTGCTGGCGGCATGGTGGGGAATCCTGCGGTTCGCCTCAGGGAAAGCCATTTCGCCGCCGGTATCAATGGAAAACAGACCCTAATAGGGCATCGGATGCGCCTTGTGGACCGCTCCGATATCCTCCAGCACCTCGGGCGGAAGCGTCACGTCGGCCGCGTCGATGGCGCGGTCCAGCTGGGCCATTGTTGTGGCGCCGAAGATCGGGATCGTGGGAAAGGGGCGGCTTCCGGTCCAGGCCAGCGCCATGTGCACCGGATCGACGCCGTGCTTTTGCGCCACCCCCAGACAGGCATCGACGGCGGCAAAGACTCGATCCGACTGGCGCCCGCCCAGACCGGGGTTCAGAGCCATCCGCGATCCATCGGGAATCTTTCCATCCTGATATTTTCCGGTCAACAGCCCGACCGCCAGGGGCGAGAATGCCAGCAAGGTGACATTTTCATGGTGGCTCATCTCGGCCAGGTCGCTGTCGTACTGGCGGCACAGCAGCGAATATTCGTTCTGCATGCTCGCCACCCGCGGCCCCCCCGTGGCCGCTGCCGCCGCGTTCCACTTCATCGTCCCCCAGCAGGATTCGTTGGACAGACCAAAGGCGCGGATCTTGCCCTCTTTCACCAGCGCAGCCAGCGTCTCCATCACATCGGCGAAATGATCCTCGGCCTGCGCGGTGTCCTGCGCGCTGGGATCGAATCCCCAGATCTGACGGAAATGGAACGAACCGCGGTTGGGCCAGTGCAGCTGATAGAGATCGACGTGATCCGTCTTCAGCCGCCTGAACGACCCCTCCAGCGCCGCGCGCAGGGTCGCGCCGCTGACCGGCTGTCCCTCGCGCACGAACTTTTCATTCTGCCCGGAACATTTGGTCGCCAGCACGATGTCGGCCCGCCGCCCGGTTTTCTCGATCCAGTTGCCGATGATCGTCTCGGTCACGCCCACCGTTTCCCTGGCCACCGGGTTGACCGGATACATCTCGGCGGTGTCGATGAAATCGATCCCCCGGCCCAGCGCATGGTCGATCTGCGCGTGGGCTTCTGCCTCGGTGTTCTGGGTGCCCCAGGTCATCGAGCCGAGGCAATATTCGGAAACCGAAATGTCGGTGGCGCCCAGCGTCAGTCTTTGCATCGCGATTCTCCTCGTGATCGCGGGCAGGGATAGCCGCTTGGGCGCGGATGGCAATGACGCGGCGGTCATTTTCCCCGTCCGGCCCTATACAACGGCCCGCACAAGGCGTAAGCCCCGCTCTTTGCTCAGACCAGATGTGACGCCCGTGATCCAGACCCTTTCCGACGCCCTTGCCCAACGCGGCTATGACACCCTGACCCCGGTCCAGACGGCGGTGACGGCGCCCGAACTGGCGGCGGCGGACCTGCTGGTCTCGGCGCAGACCGGGTCGGGCAAGACGGTGGGATTCGGCCTTGCCATCGCCTCATCCGTTCTGAACGCCGATGGCCGGTTCGGCCCCGCCGATGCGCCGCTTGCGCTTTGCATCGCGCCGACCCGGGAACTGGCGCTTCAGGTCAAACGCGAACTTCAGTGGCTCTATGCCAACACTGGCGCAGTCGTCGCGTCCTGCGTCGGCGGCATGGACATGCGCGACGAACGCCGCGCGCTGGATCGCGGCGCCCATATCGTCGTCGCCACCCCGGGCCGTCTGCGCGACCATATCATGCGCAATTCCCTGCGCATGGGCGACATCCGCGCCGTGGTGCTGGACGAGGCGGACGAGATGCTGGATCTCGGCTTCCGCGAGGATCTGGAATACATCCTGGGTCAGGCGCCGGAAACCCGCCGCACCCTGATGTTCAGCGCCACGGTGCCAAAGGCCATCGTCACTCTCGCACAGAATTATCAAAAGGACGCGGTCCGCGTTTCGACAACCGCCGAGCGGTCGCAACATTCCGACATCGACTACCGCGCGCTGTCGGTCGCCCAGCATGACGCCGAAAATGCCATAATCAACGTGCTGCGCTACTACGAGGCGCCCAATGCTCTGGTGTTCTGCAATACCCGCGCGATGGTGTCGCGCCTGACCACGCGGTTTTCCAACCGGGGCTTTTCGGTCGTCGCGCTGTCGGGCGAACTGACCCAGAACGAACGCACCCACGCATTGCAGGCGATGCGCGACGGGCGCGCACGGGTCTGTGTGGCGACGGACGTGGCGGCGCGGGGAATCGACCTGCCCAACCTCGAACTGGTCATACACGGCGAACTGCCGTCGAACTCGGAAACCCTGCTGCACCGCTCCGGGCGCACGGGCCGCGCCGGGCGCAAGGGGGTCAGTGCGCTGATCGTGCCGGTCAAGCTGCGCAAAAAGGCCGAACGCCTGCTGTCGGGCGCCAAGGTCCGCGCGACATGGGACCAGCCGCCCACGGCGGACGAGGTGCG
>JBGTLJ010000304.1:0-2862 GCA_041744175.1 Oceaniglobus sp.
CCCATGCCGATCTCGTCGCCGTAATACAGCACCGGCGTGCCCGGCATCGACAGCAGCAGCGAGTTCAGCAGTTCGATCTTGCGCCGGTCGTTCTGCATCAGCGGCGCCAGACGGCGGCGGATGCCCATGTTGATGCGCGCCCGCTTGTCGGCGGCATAGGTCTCCCACAGGTAGTCCCGCTCGCGGTCGGTGACCATTTCCAGCGTCAGCTCGTCGTGGTTGCGCAGGAAGATCGCCCACTGGCAGTTTTCCGGGATCGCCGGCGTCTGCCGGATGATGTCGGTGATCGCGTGCCGGTCCTCCTGCGCCACCGCCATGTACATCCGCGGCATCAGCGGAAAGTGGAAGCCCATGTGGCATTCGTCGTCGTCGCCGAAATAGGGCCGCGTGTCCTCGGGCCACTGGTTTGCCTCGGCCAGCAGCATGCGCCCGTCATAATGCTTGTCCAGGTCGGCGCGGATCTGCTTGAGGATGTCGTGCGTCTCGGGAAGGTTCTCGTTGTTGGTCCCGTCGCGTTCGACCAGATACGGGATTGCGTCCAGCCGCAGGCCGTCGACGCCCATGTCCAGCCAGAAGTGCATCACCTCCAGCACCTCGCGCACGACCTCGGGGTTGTCGAAGTTCAGGTCCGGCTGGTGGCTGAAGAAGCGGTGCCAGAAGAACTGCTCGGCAACCGGGTCCCAGGTCCAGTTGCTCGGTTCGGTATCGGTGAAGATGATGCGGGTCTCCGACCACTTCGTCTCGTCGTCAGACCACACGTAGTAATCGCGCTCCGGGCTGCCCTTGGGGGCGTGGCGGGCGCGCTGGAACCAGGCATGCTGGTCCGAGGTATGGTTGATCACCAGTTCGGTGATGACCTTCAGACCCCGGCGGTGCGCCTCGTCGACGAAAGCCTTGAAATCCGCCAGGGTGCCGTAGCTCGGGTTGATCTCGCAATATTCGCCGATGTCATAGCCGTCGTCGCGCAGCGGCGACGGATAGAACGGCAGCAGCCATACCGCCGTCGCACCCAGTTCCTGCACGTGGTCCAACCGCTGCATCAGACCGCCGAAATCGCCGATGCCGTCGCCGTCGCTGTCCTGATAGGCCTTCACGTGAAGCTGGTATATCACCGCGTCCTTGTACCAGTCGGCAGGTTCCACCCGGGCGTCGGCCGGCTGGAGGTTGGCTGAGACGTTCATCTATCGTGCCTTTCCGGGCGGCAGCAGCCGCCAAATTGCATAGGGCCGGTCCTGCGGGTCAAGCGTCAGCGACTGCGTCTTGCCGTGCCAGGTAAAGTGGTTGCCGTGGATCAAGTCCTGCACCTCGACCGAGGCGTCGTCAGGCAATCCGAACTCCCACAACGGAACCTCGAACCCGAACGTCGCCGGCGCGAAGGGGTCCAGCAGGACATGAAACAATACGTAGGATTCGGCGTCATCGTCCATCCGCCCATACGCCATCACCCGGTCGTCGTCAGCCCCGTAGAAGCGCAGGTTGGTGAAATCGCGCATCGCCGGCTGCTCGCGCCGGACCGCATTGATCAGGCGGATATCGTCCTTGATATGCCCCGCCTGGTCGAAGTCGCGGTGGCGCAACTGATATTTCTCGCTGTCGAGGTATTCCTCGCGGCCCGGCAGCGGCGTGCCCTCGCACAGCTCGAATCCCGAATAGAGACCCCAGTTGCCCGCCAGCGATGCGGCGAGGATGGCGCGGGTGCGGAACCCCGGGCGCCCGCTGGTCTGCAAGAACACCGGGTTGATATCCGGCGTGTTGACGAAGAAATTCGGCCGCATGGTGTGCCGGCAGTGTTCGGTCGTCAGTTCGACGAGGTAGTCAGTCAACTCGGCCTTGGTATTGCGCCAGGTGAAGTAGCTGTAGGACTGGTTGAACCCGACCTTGGCCAGACGCTTCATCACCTTGGGGCGCGTGAACGCCTCGGACAGGAAGATCGCATCGGGGTGCAGGCGCCGCACCTCGTCGATGATCCACTCCCAGAACGGGAACGGCTTGGTGTGCGGGTTGTCGACGCGGAAGCATCGCACGCCGTGTGCCGCCCAGTGCAGCAGCATGTCGCGGATTGCGGTCCAAAACGGCGCATTCGGCGCGCCATCGTCCAGATGGTAGCGGAAATTGACGATATCCTCGTATTTCTTCGGCGGGTTCTCGGCGTATTTGATGGTTCCGTCCGGGCGCCGCTCGAACCAGTCGGGATGTTCGGCGATCCAGGGGTGGTCGGGGCTGGCGTTCAGCGCGATGTCCAGCGCAATCTCAAGACCGTGCTCGGCCGCGGCGGCCACCAGTGCGTCGAAATCCGCCATCGTGCCCAGATCGGGGTGGACGTCGGAATTGCCACCCTCGGGCGAGCCGATGGCATAGGGACTGCCGATGTCGCCCGGCCCGGCCTTCAGGACGTTGTTCTTGCCCTTGCGGTTCGTCGAGCCGATCGGATGAATTGGCGGAAAATAGAGAACGTCGAAGCCCAGATCGCGAACATATGGCAGACGGGAGATGACGCTACGGAAAGTACCGTGCTGTCCCTCGGGCCCGGTCGACCGGGGGAACAGTTCGTACCAGGCGCTGAACGCCGCCCGCTCGCGGTCCACCCAGACCGGCAGGATGCGCGCATAGGCCGTGAGATTTGCGCGCGGCCCCACCCGCGCCATCAGCGCCTGCGTCTGCGGCGCCATCATCGTCTCGGCGGCGTCCGCTCCGGCCATCGACTTCATCAATGCCTTCATCGCCCGGCCGTCCTCGCCGCGGGCTGTAACCTTTTCGAAGATCAGCCGCGCCTCCGCGATCTCGACCTCGATTTCCTGGGCGGCGGCGATCTTCTTGGCGGTGTCGCGGCGTAGGGTGCCGAACACGTCGCGCCAGGCGACG
>JBGTLJ010000305.1:0-2275 GCA_041744175.1 Oceaniglobus sp.
AACGCGGAGTTCGACGCCGGCCTGCGCCGCGAGAATCCCGACTGGGGCCTGCGCGAGACCGGTACGCTGCGCGACCTGGCATCGGCCCATGGTCTTGAATTCGCGGCACTTCAGGCGATGCCGGCGAACAACCGCCTGCTGGTTTTCCGACAGCTGGCCACCGCCCTCCGCTGAACCGCGCGGGCCGCCGAGCGCGCCAAAAGAACTGTTCTCAAACGCCGGGCGGCATGCTTAACTCCCGGCAAAACAATATCAGGAGGAACCAGATGTCTAAGATTTCCATGCGCGTGAACGGGCGCGATGTCAGCGCCGAGGCCGAAGGGCGCACCCTTCTGGTGGAGTATCTGCGCGAGGGTCTGGGGCTGACCGGCACCCATGTGGGCTGCGACACCAGCCAGTGCGGCGCCTGCGTGGTCCATCTGAACGGCGAGGCGGTCAAGGCCTGCGCGATCTTCGCCGCCGAGGCAGAGGGCGCCGAGATCACCACCATCGAGGGCATGGCAAACGCAGACGGATCGCTGTCGACGATCCAGGCCGCGTTCCAGGATCACCACGGGTTGCAGTGCGGATTCTGCACGCCGGGCATGGTGATGAGCGCCGCGTCGCTGCTGAAGGACAACCCGCGCCCAAGCGAGCAGGAGATCCGCAATTACCTCGAGGGCAACATCTGCCGCTGCACGGGGTATCACAACATCGTCAAGGCGATCCAGGCCGCCAGCGGTCAGGACATGAGCGCCATCGCCGCCGAATAGCGCGCGGCGGGCGTTGCCCTTGAGTATTTGCACGAATAAAGAAGCCGGGCGCGCGCATTGCCCTGCACGGACGCACGGGGCCGGACCCCGCGATCAGGGAGGACAGACTATGCCGAAGGATTCAGGCATCGGGGCAAGCCCGAAGCGACGCGAGGACGTCCGGTTTCTGACCGGCGACGGGCGCTATACGGACGACATCAACGTGGCCGGACAAGCCCATGTGCATTTCCTGCGTTCGGACGTGGCCCATGCGCGCATCAACGGCGTCGATACGGCGGCGGCGGCGGCGATGCCCGGGGTGGTGGCGATCTTTACCGGCGCGGATTTCGAGGCGATCGGCGGCATTCCCTGCGGCTGGCAGATCACCGACCGGCAGGGCAATCCGATGCAGGAGCCGCGGCATCCGGTGCTGGCCCACGGCAAGGTGCGCCATGTGGGCGATCCGGTCTGCGCGGTGGTGGCGGACACTCTCGCCCAGGCCCGTGACGCCGCCGAGGCGATCGTGCTGGATCTGGAGGAACTGCCCGCCGTCATCGACATGAAGAAGGCCGTGGCCGGGGATTCGGTGAAGGTGCACGACGATCTGACGTCGAACCTTTGCTACGACTGGGGGTTCGTCGAGGACAACCGCGACGCGGTGGACGCCGCGATCAAGGCCGCCCACCATGTCACCACACTGGAGCTGGTGAACAACCGGCTGATCGCCAATCCGATGGAGCCGCGCGTCGCCGTGGGGCAGTGGGAGAAGGGCACCGGCGACTACACGCTTTACACCACGTCGCAGAATCCACATGTGATCCGGCTTTTGATGGGGGCGTTCGTGCTGAACATTCCCGAACATAAATTGCGGGTGGTGTCGCCCGATGTGGGCGGCGGGTTCGGCACCAAGATCCCGCACTACCAGGAAGAGGCGTTCTGTACCTGGGCCGCGAAGGAATGTCGCCGGCCCGTCAAGTGGACATCGACGCGCAGCGAGGCGTTCATGTCGGACGCCCATGGCCGCGACCATGTGACGAAGATCGAACTGGCGCTGGACGCAGAGGGGATGTTCGAGGCGGTCCGCACGGAAACCTATGCCAACATGGGGGCCTATCTTTCGACCTTCTCGTCCTCCGTTCCGACCTGGCTGCATGGCATCCTGATGGCGGGGAACTACAAGACGCCGCTGATCTACGTCAACGTCAAGGCCGTGTTCACCAACACGGTGCCCGTCGATGCCTACCGCGGTGCCGGGCGACCCGAGGCGACATTCCAGCTTGAACGGGTCATCGACAAGGCGGCTCGCGAAATCGGGATCGACCCGATCGAGCTCAGGCGCAAGAACTTCATCACCGAATTTCCCTACGCCACGCCTGTCGCGGTGGAATACGATACCGGCGACTACAACGCCGTGATGGACAAGCTGATCGAGATCGCCGACCTGTCCGGGTTCGACGGGCGGCTGGCCGAGAGCCGCGCGCGCGGCAAGCTGCGCGGGCTAGGGGTGAACGGCTATCTCGAGGCCTGCGGCATCGCGCCGACGC
>JBGTLJ010000306.1:0-8805 GCA_041744175.1 Oceaniglobus sp.
GGATGAGGGCGGGGCGCTGGCCGCGACGGGAGCGGTGGATTCTGCGATTGTCGATCGCCTGCTGGGGCAGGACTTCTTTGTCCGGACACCGCCGAAATCCTTGGATCGGAACGATTTTTCCTGGCTGACCGATGCGGTCGCGACGCTTGACGACGCGGACGCGGCGGCGACGCTGACCGCCTGTGCGGCGCGTTCGGTTGCCGCCGGGTTGGATCTGCTGCCCCGTCCGCCCGCCCGTCTGCTGGTGACGGGGGGCGGCCGGCACAACCCCGTCCTGATGGGGATGATCGCCGATGCGGTGGCCTGTCCGGTCGCGTCAGTCGAAAAGGTCGGCCTTGATGGCGACATGCTCGAGGCACAGGCGTTCGCCTATCTCGCGGTGCGGGTTTCGCGCGGATTGCCCACCACATGTCCCGGCACGACCGGCGTTCCGGTCTCTGTGGGCGGGGGCACCATCAGCCGACCGGACAGGGCGGCCTGAGCGGTATTCTTTGCGTACACAAAGTGTATGACTCGCATATGCACAAGTTGTCCGGACAAATTCGGGCGAAACGGACCCTTTATGCGCCCCGGTAGGGTTCGACGTATTGCAGCGCCATGTCCCAGGGGAAGAAGATCCAGGTGTCCTGGCTGACTTCGGTGATGAAGGTGTCGACCATTGGCCGGCCCTTGGGTTTGGCATAGACCGTGGCAAAATGCGCCTTGGGATAAAGCGCGCGTACCAGTTCCAGGGTGCGCCCCGAATCCACCAGATCGTCAACAATCAGAACGCCGGTGCCATCGCCCATAAGCTCGTGATCGGGGGATTTCAGCACCCGCGCCTCGGACTGGGACTGATGATCGTACGATTTGACGCTGACCGTGTCGACGGTGCGGATGTCGAGTTCGCGCGCGACGATCATCGCCGGGGCCATTCCGCCGCGGGTGATCGCGACAACCGCCTTCCATCCCCCGCCGCCGCCGTCTGCGTCGGGGCCGTGTCCGTCGAGCCGCCAGGCCAGCGCCCGGCTGTCGCGGTGAATCTGGTCCCAACTGATGTGGAACCCCTTTTCGTGGGGCAGACGCGAGGGATCGCGGCCCTTGACGGTGTCAGACATCTCGATTCCCCGGCTGAAATGGTCGCGTGTCCGTTCTAGCGCCAAAGCCGGGCGGATTGAAAGCCGGGCGATGCCCGCGCTGTCGGGGCGTGCCGATGTCCGTTCCGGGCCATGCCCCTGCGTTCAGACGGGCCGCCGGTCAGGCATCAAGCCGGGACGGATCGTATATGCTGCAGGACCAGTGCATGATCTGCCATCCAAGATGGCTTTCGCACCACTGCGCCAACTGGGTCTGGGCCTGCATCATGCACACCATCAGGGGCACATCGGCATACAAGAGCCTCTCGTTGCGGCAATTCCTGATCTCGGCTTCGAGGCAGGCATAAAATGCAAGTTCGATCATAAGCCGTTTCCTTCTAATGGCGCCCACCGGCAGGTCCGGGGGCATTGATCCCGCATGGCTGACGAACCGGGTGAAAAATCCGGTGACTGTCGCGATTGATACGCCCACCCTACAGGATTAACGTTACCCCAACGTCAAAGCCCACTTCTCTTTTATGATCCGACCTTTGGGCGTTCGTCAGACAAATCCGCAAACGCGCCGACACACCCTTCCCCATCATTAACCTCTGAGAAAATTGTCGTCGAAGCTGCGCCATTTTCCATCGAAGTCCCGAAACGCAAGACGCCCGCCCCGGCAAGGGGGCGGGCGTCAGGAGAGATTCGCCACGTCAAGACGCGTCAAGGCCGATAAGGATCAGCCGTCGTTTTCCATTTCGCCGTCTTCTTCATACCGGGAATACTCTTCGTCGTTGATCATCGAGTCACGGTCGCGATCGTATCGGTTAAATTCGCCCTTGGCGAATTCCTCTTCGCTGAGATCGCCGCTGCCGTCTGAGTCATACTCGGTGAAACGCCTGGATCCATCGGCCTGGCCAAACTCCGCGTCGTTCAGCATCGCATCCCCGTCGCTGTCGTGATCGCCCATCTCGGCAATGACGGGCGTGGCGGCCAGAACGGCGATGGCGGTGATTTGCGTAAGCCTTTTCATGATGTTTCCTCTCGCTTGCTTCTGGGAAAACAACGAGGTGTGGGCGGCAGAGTTCCGGAAACGTGTCTCGGCAATTGCCCGGCACCGCACCGGGCCCGTGGGTCATCCCGGTGCGGGCCCGCGCCGCAGGGCGCAGTTCTACCCCTTCGCGATGTCGGGCGCGTCCACGGCCTTCATTCCGACGACATGATACCCCGCGTCCACATGCAGGTTTTCGCCGGTAGTGCCGCTGCCGAGATCGGACAGCAGATAAAGGGCGGCCTTGCCGACCTCCTGTTGCGTGACATTGCGACGCAGCGGAGAGTTGTATTCGTTCCACTTCATGATGTAGCGGAAATCGCCGATGCCCGATGCCGCCAGCGTCTTGATCGGTCCGGCGCTGATGGCGTTCACGCGGATCCCGTCGCGGCCCAGATCCTCGGCCAGATACTTGACGCTGGCCTCGAGCGCGGCCTTGGCGACGCCCATGACGTTGTAGTGCGGCATCACCTTTTCAGCGCCGTAATATGTGAGGGTCAGCGCGCTTCCGCCCTGGCCCATGAGCTTTTCGGCGCGCTGCATCACGGCGGTGAAGGAATAGACGGAAATGTCCATCGACATGCGGAAATTCTCTCGCGACGTTTCCACATAGCGACCGCGCAATTCGTTCTTGTCGGAAAATCCGATGGCATGGACCACGAAATCCAATCCGCCCCAACGTTGCTTGATGTCGGCGAACAGCGCGTCGAGCGATGCCGCGTCGCCGACATCGCAGGGCAGGATGAAATCCGAACCCACGGACGCGGCAAGCGGTTCGACCCGCTTCCTCAGGGCGTCTCCCTGATAGGAAAAGCACATTTCCGCCCCCGCGTCGCCGCAGGCCTTGGCGATGCCCCAGGCGATGGACTTGTCGTTCGCCAGCCCCATGATCAGGCCGCGCTTGCCCGCCATCAATTCGCTCGTCATGCCGGAAATCCCCTCGGGCGACCTTACATCCCGCACGGCTTTAGGTCATTGTCACGATTGCAGCAAGGGCAGGAGGCAGCGCGGCGTGGCGAACCAAGGCAGCATTTTCAACGCACAAGACCCTTTTGCCCTGACCCGCGCATGGATGGAAGAGGCAGCACCGAAAGAGATCGCCGATCCAAACGCGATGGCGCTGGCCACGGTCGATGCGGACGGGATGCCGAACGTGCGCATCGTGCTGCTGAAAGAGATCGAGGCTGACGCCTTTGTGTTCTATACCAACTATGACAGCGTCAAGGGTGCCGAGATTGCCGCAGCGGGCAAGGCCGCGTTCGTGTTGCACTGGAAATCGCTGGCGCGGCAGGTCCGTGTGCGCGGTGTCGTGACGCGGGAGGACGGGCCCCAGGCCGATGCCTATTACGACAGCCGGGCACTCGACAGCCGGCTTGGGGCATGGGCATCGCGCCAGTCCGCCCCGCTGGACAGCCGCGAGACCCTGGTCGATGCGGTCGAGACTGCGCGCGCGTCCCACGGACAGGACCCGGTGCGCCCTCCGCATTGGGGCGGCCTGCGAATCCGTCCGCTCGAGATCGAATTCTGGGCCGATGGGGCATTCCGCCTGCACGATCGCGAGCGTTGGGTGCGCAAGGATATTGATCAGCCCTGGGGCGTCCAGCGTCTTTATCCTTGAACTTTTTGGTCCCACGGGCTTTTGAAGTGTTAATTTGTATGCTCGCTGCTCCTGAATGCTATGGTGCATCCAAGGGTTGCAAGCCTGATTGCGGTAAGATGCAGCCTGGAGTTGTAACCGCGCGAGAAAGATACCTCTTGCAGAGTAGTGACTTGAATCAAACCGTCGAGGGCCAAGTAAAGTGGTTCGATCCCAAGAAGGGGTTCGGTTTTGTCGTGTCCGAGGATATCGACACAGATATTCTGTTGCACGCCAACGTATTGCGCAATTTCGGCCAGGGATCGGTTGCCGACGGATCGACCATCCGGCTTATCGTTCAGGCCACCAGCCGCGGCGCCCAGGCGGTCGAGATCGTTTCGATCGTGGCGCCGGCCCCTGCCGAATTTTCATTTTCCGATCATCGTGGCGAGCTGTTCGATCCCGATCTCGTGGGCGGTCCGCTGGAACCTGCGCGGGTCAAATGGTTCGACAAGGGCAAGGGGTTCGGGTTTGCCAACGTGTTCGGCAAGACCGATGACATCTTTGTCCATATAGAAGTGCTGCGCCGGTCCGGGCTGGCCGATCTTCAGCCTGGCGAGGCTGTTGGCCTGCGGGTCGTGGATGGAAAGCGGGGCAAGCTTGCCACCGAAGTGGCGACCTGGGATGCTGCAGTGCGGGGGGAACCGTGATGGCGCGCCTCGCGCCCTGGGCAGCATTGTGGCTGCTGTCGGCAGGATCTGCCGCGGCGGCACCCTGCCGTGACGACGTGGTGGAATTGCGCGGGGACTGGGGACGCGCCCGATTCAACGTAGAGTTGGCAGACGATGCCGCCGAACGGGCCCAGGGGCTGATGGACCGCCCCGAAATGGCACGCAGCGCCGGGATGCTGTTCGTCTACGAAACTCCGCATCGCGCCTCGTTCTGGATGCGCAACACATTGATTCCGCTGGACATGATCTTTGCAGATGCCACGGGAACGGTGACCCGGGTGCACGAAAACGCGGTCCCACTCGATGAAACGGCGATCAGCGGCGGCGACGGAGTGTTGCTGGTGCTTGAAATCAACGGCGGCCTGGCGTCTCGGCTGGGGATCGCGCCGGGCAGTCAGTTGCGCCACCCCGCCGTGCCGCAATCGGATGCCGGCTGGCCCTGCGACGCACCTTAACGCTTTCCATCGACCGCACGGGACGCTAGGAAAGCGGCGTCGGGGCGTAGCGCAGCCTGGTAGCGCATCTGTTTTGGGAACAGAGGGTCGCAGGTTCGAATCCTGCCGCCCCGACCATGCGCGGCTTTCATCTTACCCCGATCCCCGGGCATTCACCGGGCGTGTTGCGGCCAGATGAGATGCGGCGATCGCTGCAAGCAGTCGACGCACGATTTGCCCGGCACGGTAGTCGGTGCCCGCCTCGGCGTAACATCGCAGTTCCGGTGCGTTTCCCGAGGGCCTCAGATGTGCGATCTCGCCCGACGCAAAGGTGACGCGCAATCCGTCGGTCAGATCGACATGGCGTTCCGGCCCCAGGTCGAACAGATCGGCGCGGGCCTCCGGGTTGCCGCAAAGCGTGGCGATCAGCGTCGCCGAGGTGGCCGTGGGCAGGCCCTTGATCCGGTCCGTGGCGGTTCGTCGGGGGGGCAGCGCGGCAATCCGGTCAACCAGCGGGCCGTCCCTTGCGATGTCCGACAGCGTGCAGAGGATCGGCAGAAAGGCGTCCCTGGTCAGCAGTGACGGCAGGGTGCCGTTGACATCAAAGCCCGTGAGAAACCCGCCGTTCGCCTCGTATCCGACGACACGGTCTGCTCCGGCCCCGTTCATTGCCGCGATCACATGGGGCGATCCGATCCGGGTGCGGTGGATCGCCTCGAATCCCATCGCGTCGATCATGGTGTTTGACGACACCGGCGTGACGACCACCCGGGCACCAAGGTGTCGCGCGGTCAGTGCGCCGATGATGTCGCCCGGGATCACGCGACCCTCGGCGTCGGTGACCAGCGGGCGGTCGGAATCGCCGTCCAGTGAAACGATGGCGTCGCAACCCGTGTCTCGCGCCCATACGGCAAGCTGTGTCCGGGTTTCCTGATCGATCGCTTCGGTATCGACGGCAACAAACGTTTCGGACCGGCCCAGCGGGATCACCTCTGCCCCGAGCGCGCGCAGCAGCGACCCAAGGGCATCGCGGCCCACGGCCGAATGTTCGTAGACCCCGATGCGCAGGTTCATCAGGGCATTGGCAGCGAAGTGACGCGTGTATCTCGCGACATAACGGCTGTTTGCACTGTCCGAAAAAGGAGGGTCGGAAAGATCGGGCGTGCCCTGCCATATTTCAAGGCGGGCGTTGATCGCAATCTCTTCGGCTTTGGTAATCTCGCCCGAAGCGGTGTAGAATTTCAGACCGTTGCGGTTGGCGGGGATGTGGCTGCCGGTGACCATGATGGCGGGAAGGCCACGACGCCCCGCCTCGAGCGCAAGCGCGGGGGTCGGAACGGGACCACAGCTTTCGACGTCCAGGCCCAGGCTGCGCGCCCCCGCCGCCACCGCGCGAACCATGCGCGGGCTGGACGGACGCAGATCGCGTCCAACCAGAAGCGTGCCAGAGTGATCCAGCCCCGCCAGAAAGGCGCGGGCATAGCTTGCGCAGGTCTCGTCGGACAGATCGGCGACAAGTCCGCGCAGCCCGCTGGTTCCGAATTCGGGGGGCATGGGCGGCTCCCTATCACATTGGGTATTGCGAATATATGGGAAGTGCCAGCGTTTGAACCCAGAGGAGGCGTCAGAAACAGCTTTTCAACAGCGCCAGCGTATTGTCCCGGGTCATGGTGACGGGATTGCCGCCGCAGGACGGATCGGCAAGGGCAGAGGTGACAAGGCGGTCGAAATCTGGACTCGTGATGCCCAGTGCGGTGAGTGACGCGGGGATCGAAAGGTCTGCGTTCAGCTTTCCGACGAACTCATAAAAGCCGTCAAAGCCACCCGCGATCCCGAGATAGGCAGCTGCCTGCGACAGTCGATCCTCGATGGCGGCCCGGTTGAACCGCAGCACAGGCAGCATCACCACCGCGTTCGTGGTGCCGTGATGGGTATGGTGCATCGCGCCGATGGGATGGCTCAGGGCGTGGATCGCGCCCAGACCCTTCTGGAACGCCGTCGCACCCATCAACGCCGCCGACATCATGTGTGCCCGGGCCGTCAGGTTGCCAGGGTCGGCATGGACGGCGCGCAGGTTCTCGGCGACAAGGCGCATCCCCTCCAGCGCGATGCCCTGGGACATCGGGTGATAATGCGGCGAACAATATGCCTCAAGGCAATGGGCAAAGGCATCCATGCCGGTGCCGGCCGTGATGGCGCGGGGCATCCCGACCGTCAGTTCGGGATCGCAGATCACCACGGTTGGCAGGATCCCGGGGTGAAAGATGATCTTTTTCTCGGCGGTCTTCGAATTGGTGATGACGCTGGCGCGGCCCACCTCGCTTCCCGTTCCGGCGGTGGTCGGCACGGCGACGATTGGATGGATCGCATCCGCATCGGCGCGGCTCCACCAGTCGTCGATATCCTCGAAATCCCACAGGGGCCTGGTCTGGCCCACCATGAAGGCCAGCACCTTGCCAAGGTCCAGCCCCGATCCGCCGCCAAACGCCACCACGCCGTCGTGGCGCCCGTCGCGGAAGGCGGCCAGCCCGGCGGCCACATTCGTCTCGTCGGGGTTCTGGTCGACATCGGCGAACAGCGCCACATCAAGCCCGGCTGCCCTCAGCAGGTTCAGTGTACGGTTCGTGATCTCCATCCCGGCAAGGCCGCGGTCGGTGACCAGCAGCGGACGGGCAATGCCGGCGATGCGGCAGGCCTCGCCGATCTCGGCGATGCGACCGGCCCCGAACCTTATGGCCGTGGGATAGGACCAGTTGGCGCGCAGGGACATCGCATCAGGCCTTCTTGAGATGGTACGACTTCGGCCGCGTCAGCACACCATAGGCAAGCTCCGAAAGTCCGACGCCGCGCCCGGTATCCTTGCACCCTGTCCAGCACAAGGCCGGATCGACGTAGTCGCAGCGGTTGGCGAACACCGTTCCGGTATCGATCTGCCGCCCGATGCCATCGGCGCGGTCCATGTCGGCCGTCCACAGCGAAGCGGTCAGGCCGAACTGGCTGTCGTTCATCCGCGCGACGGCCTCGTCGTCGCCCGATACCGGCATGATGCCCACGGCGGGACCGAAGGTCTCGTCCCGCATGATCCGCATGTCGTGGGTGACGTCGGTGAGGATCTGCGGCGCCACATAGGTGCCGCCGTCGTCCGCCCCGAACAGGTCCTTGGAGATGAGCAACTTCGCGCCCTCCGCCGCCGCCTCGGCCACCTGCGCGCGGACCTCGGTGGCAACGCGCAGGTGCGCCATCGGCCCAAGGGTGGTGTCGGGTTCCAGAGGATCGCCCAGCCGGTAACCCTCGACAATGGCCACGGCGCGATCGACGAAGTCGTCAAAGTGGCTTTCATGGACATAGATCCGTTCGATCCCGCAGCAGCACTGCCCGGAATTGAACATCGCGCCGTCGATCAGCGTTTCGGCGGCGGCGTCCAGATCCGCGTCTTCCATCACATAGGCCGGGTCCTTGCCGCCCAGTTCGGTGGACACCGCGGTGAACGTGCCGGCCGCGGCCCGTTCGATCTCGCGCCCGCCGCCGACAGAGCCGGTGAAACTGACGAACCCGAACGCGCCCGCCCGGATCAGCCCGCCGCTGACGTCGTGATCCAGGAACACCGCCTGAAAGACATCTTCCGGAATGCCTGCGGAATGGAACGCCGCCGCCATCCGTTCGCCCACCAGCAGGGTTTGCGTCGCGTGTTTCAGCATGACGGCATTGCCCGCGATCAGGGCGGGCGCAACGGTGTTGATCGCCGTCATGTAGGGATAGTTCCAGGGCGCGATGACCAGCACGACGCCCTGCGGCGTTCGCTCGATCCGTCTGGAAAACCGCGGCGAATCTTCGACCAAGATGGGTGCCAGCGCCCGCTCGGCGATCTCCGCCATATGGGCTGCACGTTCGCGAAAGCCGCTGAATTCGCCGCCATGGCGCACCGGGCGCCCCATCTGCCAGGCCAGTTCCGGCACGA
>JBGTLJ010000307.1:0-1892 GCA_041744175.1 Oceaniglobus sp.
GAGACCTCGAGGCGTTCGGCAAGGGCGGGTGCATTCATCCCGATCGCCTCCTGAAACGTGGCGATCCAGCCGCCGAACGGCTTTGCAAGTGACTTTGCCAGGCTGGCGGCCTGGCTGATCCTGTCTTGAGCCTGACGTTGCTTCGCGCGGGAGACCGACATTTGCCAACCTAAAATGTTGCATTTATATGCGTCATGCGATGTCGTAGTATAGCAAAATTTACAGAAGTGAAATACCACAGTTGTGCATATTTCTTTGTTTCGCGTCATTATGACTTGGCAAAGCAGTCGTTCTGCCAAGCTACGATGTTGCGGAACAGATGACCCACGACTACCCCTGCCGCCGGTGCCGGATCGGCGGGGGGTTCGTTATTGTCATGCATGGGCCGATCGATGATCTCGACGGGAGAGAAACATGCTGCATCCGGTTCCTGATGGACGCTGGGGGCAGCTGGCGCCTGTCGCCGGCTTATGACGTCAGCTTCTTTGACGGTCCCGGCGGCGAGCACCATCTCGCTATCGCCGGAGAGGGGCGCCGGCCCGACGGCAAGCACGTAGAGGCGGTCGGGCGGGCGCTCGGGATAAAACCCGCCGCGATCGCAGCCCTCGTTGATCCGGTTCGCGCCGCCATCGCCGACTGGCCGCGACACGCAGATGCCGCCGGAGTTCCGGCTCGGCGCGCCAGGCAGATCGCCGGCTACTTTGCCACATAAATCCGAGTTGAGGGACACGGGCGTTCCATTTGGCCGCCGCACATGCGCGTGACCTTCAGTCTGCGCCGAAGAGGTCGCGTGTGAACACCTTGTCCACGACATCGGCCAGATCTTCGGTCTGCCGGTTGGCCACGATGACGTCGCTGCGCGCCTTGAAGTCGGCCAGGTCCGCCGCGACCTCTGAGCCGAAGAAACTGGTTTCTGCCATGGCGGGTTCGTAGACGATCACGCTGACGCCCTTGGCCTTGATCCGTTTCATGATCCCCTGGACCGAGGACTGGCGGAAGTTGTCGGACCCTGCCTTCATCACGAGCCGGTAGATACCGACCGTGCGCGGGCCGCGGCGCAGGATTTCTTCGGCGATAAAATCCTTGCGCGTCCGGTTGGCATCCACGATGGCGCGGATCAGGTTCTGCGGCACGGCGGCATAGTTCGCCAGCAACTGCTTGGTGTCCTTGGGCAGGCAGTAGCCGCCGTAGCCAAAGGACGGGTTGTTGTAGTGCGCGCCGATCCGTGGATCGAGGCTGACGCCGTCGATGATCTGCCGGCTGTCCATGCCGGCCGCCAGAGCGTAACTGTCCAGCTCGTTGAAGAAGGCTACCCGCATCGCAAGGTAGGTATTCGCGAAGAGCTTGATCGCCTCTGCTTCATTGGGGTCGGTGAACAGGATGTGGGCATCCTTGGAGATGGCCCCTTCCAGCAGCAGGTCGGCAAAGACGCGCGCCCGGTCGGAGCGTTCGCCCACCACGATACGGCTGGGGTGCAGGTTGTCGTGCAGGGCGCGCCCCTCGCGCAGGAATTCGGGGCTGAAGATCACCTGGTTGGTCTTCAGCCGCGCCCGGACGTCCAGGACGTAGCCTACGGGGATCGTCGACTTGATGACGATCGTGGCGGTGCTGTTGACCGCAATGACCTGTGCGATGACCGCCTCGACCGTGCGGGTGTCGAAGGCGTCGGTGACCGGGTCATAATTGGTCGGCGTTGCCACGATGACGACATCCGCATGCCGTGCTGCATCATCGCCGTCGGTGGTAGCCGTCAGGTCGAGTGTCCGGTGCGCCAGGTAGTCGGCAATTTCTGTATCCTCGATCGGGCTTTGGCGGGCGTTGACCTGTGCCACACGCTCCGGATCCCGGTCCACGGCGGTGACGCTGTGCGCTTGTGACAGCAGGATGGCGTT
>JBGTLJ010000308.1:0-5679 GCA_041744175.1 Oceaniglobus sp.
GCCATCGACCAGGCCGTAAGGCTGATCCGGTCGGGGGCCGCGGATTACATTACCAAGCCGTTTGACATCGGCACTTTCCTGCAACGTCTTGCCACCGTCATTCGCCCAAGGGTCGATCAACACATGCCGCCGGAAACCGGAATCTCGGTGGCGGCGCGAACGGTGGACCGGCAGGCCTGCGTGGCGGCAACAAAAGATGCGCCGGTGTTGATCCGGGGCGGGCCGGGACTGGGCAAACTGAGGCTTGCGCGTTGCATCCACGCGCTGTCCGAACGGCGATCAGCGCCGCTGGTCGTCATCGACGCGCTGCGGGACGCGGTCGCAGTGGGCGATCTGCGCACGGCAGCCGGTCAGGCAGGCGAGGGCGTTCTTGTCCTTGCCGGTATCGGCAGTCTCGGTCCGTCGCATCAGGCGGCGCTGATGGATCTGCTGCAGGCTCCGGCCTTCCGCCTGATCGCCATAGAGGCATTGCCGATCGCAGTGCAGCCGCCCGATACCGTCCTGCGTCCCGATCTGCTCGGCCTGCTCCAGTCGCACGAGATCGTCGTTCCGGCGCTTGCCGACCGACCGGAGGACGCGGTCTGGCTGGCCGGGCGGCTGTTTGCGGGCTTCAATGCCCGCCGCAAGCAGCCGCTTTCAGGGTTTGCCGCCACGACAGAAGACGCCATCCGCGCCTACGGTTGGCCCGGCAACGGACGCGAATTGCGGGCAAGGGTGCGGCGCGCGGTCGAGGTTGCCGAAGGCGACCTGGTGTTGGTGTCCGACCTTTTCCCGGAGCGCGCGGCGGACGAGATGATCCGACCCCTGGCCGACGTCCGCGACGCCGCCGAACGCGCCCAGATCGCCGCAGCCCTTGAACGCACGCATGGCCAGGTGGCCGAAGCGGCACGATTGCTGCGCGTGTCGCGGACGACGCTGTGGGAAAAGATGCAGAAACTGGCGCTTTGACGCGCCGGTCGGCGTTCGGATTTCCGAACGCCTGAAAATCCCCCATCAAAGCATCTACTTGCCGCAGCCCGGCGACGGTCCCGCGCCGGTCGATACCGCCGGGGCATGTCTGCTATCCTGACGCCACAAAAAACAGCCAGGGAGGACCCAGCCATGAAATGCGACAAACTGGTCGATGTCGGCCGCCGCCAGTTCATGCGTGGTGGTGCGCTCAGCATGGCGGGTGCCGCTGCCGCGACCGTTCTTGCCCCCGCAACCGCGCAGGCGCAAAGCCTCGCCCGCGTCGACTATCCCGGCACAAGGCTGGCCAATCTGGCCGACCTGGTGCCCAACCAGCCGATGGACATTGCCTATCCCGATGCCGACAGCCCCGGCGTGCTGATCAGGCTGGGCGCCGCGGTTGACGGCGGCGTTGGCCCGGATGGCGACATCGTCGCGTTCTCGATCCTCTGCCCGCACAAGGGGTGGCAATTGTCCTACCACGCGGGCGACAAGACCCTGAATTGCCCCGGCCATTTCAGCCGCTTCGACTGCGAGGCGGGTGGTCAGCAGACCTGGGGTCACGCGACCCAGAACCTGCCGCAATTCGACCTCGCCGTGGACGACAAGGGCGACATCTATGCCAGCGGCGTCGATGAGCTGATCTACGGTCGCCTGTCTAACGTGCTTCAGGCCTGAGGGAGAAAAGAATGGCTTACAAACGTCAAATCGACCGACTGCCGATCATCCCCGCAGATGCCCGCGTCAACAACGTGACCTGCCATTACTGCATCGTCGGTTGCGGCTACAAGGCCTATACATGGCCGATCAACACGCAGGGCACGACCGCGTCGAACTGGTCGGGCGAAGATCTGAGCAGGCAGCAGTATCAGGATACGGATGCCTGGTATGCGCCTTCGATGTATAACGTCGTGAAGCAGGACGGCCAGACCGTTCACCTCGTCATCAAGCCCGACATCGACTGCGTGGTGAATTCCGGCCTCGGGTCGGTACGCGGCTCGCGGATGGCGGAGAACCGGCGCAGTGACGTGACCGGCACGCAACAGCAGCGGCTGACCGACCCGATGGTCTGGCGCTATGGTACCTGGCAGCCGACAACCTGGGACGACGCGCTGGATTTGGTCGCGCAAGTTACCGCCCGCGTGATCGACAAGGATGCCGAGGATGATCTTTTCGTGTCGATGTTCGACCACGGCGGATCAGCCGGCGGATACGAGAATACCTGGGGCACGGGCAAGCTGTATTTCGGCAGCATGAAGGTCAGGAACTGCCGCATCCACAATCGCCCGGCCTATAATTCCGAGGTGCATTCGACCCGCGACATGGGCGTGGGCGAACTGAACTACGCCTACGAGGACTACCAGCTGACTGACACGATCTTCCTGATCGGCGTGAATTCGCTGGAGAACCAGACGAACCTGTTTCTGAACCACATGGTTCCGGGCATGCGGAGCGGGGCGCAGGTGGTGATCGTCGATCCGCGTCGCACCGTCACGGTCAACGCCTGCGAGGAAGTGGCGGGCGCCGAGAATGTCCTGCACCTGCAGATCACTTCCGGCACCGATCTCGCGCTGTTCAATGCCCTCTTCACCAAGATCGCCGACGAGGGCTGGATCGACGCCGATTTCATCGCGGCCTCCACTTTTGCCGGCGAGGCGCTACCCGAGGATGCGCAGCACCCCGCCGCCCTTGGCAGTTTCGAGGCGGCGCGCGAAGCGTGCAGACTTTCCCTGGACGAGGCTGCGGCAATCTGTGGTGTCTCTGCCGAGGATATCGCCAAGGCGGCATCCTGGATTGCCGAGCCCAAAGACGGCGCGCGGCGCAAATGCGTGTCGGCCTACGAAAAGGGCATCATCTGGGGCAACGACAACTACCGCACCGTCGGCGCGCTGGTGAACATCGCGCTCGCCACCGGCAATGTCGGGCGCGAGGGCGGCGGGGTTTGCCGTCTGGGCGGCCATCAGGAAGGCTACATGCGCCCGAGTGACGGCCATATCGGCCGCCCCGCGCCCTATGTCGATGAGCTGATCATCGCCGGCCAGGGCAAGGTCCATCACATCTGGGCCAACGACCACTTCAAGACCACGCTGAACGCCTCGGAATTCAAACGCGTCTATAACAAGCGCACCAACATGGTGAAGGAGGCCATGGATGGCGCGGCCGGCAAGACCCGCGCCGAAATGGTCGATGCCATCGTCGGCGCCATCGACGCGGGCGGTCTGTTCAGCGTCAACGTGGACATCGTCCATTCGCAGATCGGCCAGCAGGCGCATGTCATCCTGCCTGCGGTGGAATCGGGCGAGATGAACCTGACCTCGATGAATGGCGAGCGTCGGATGCGGCTGGTCGAGAAATACATGGATGGACCGGGTGTATCGATGCCCGACTGCATGATCGCGGCGGGTCTGGCACAGAACCTGCAGCGCGTGCTGACGGACATGGGCAGGACCGATTATGCCGCCCAATTCGCCGGCTATGAGTGGGCCAGCGAGGAAGACGCCTTCATGGATGGCTATTACGCCAATACCGGCGAAATCGTCACCTATGATCGGCTGCGCGCCATGGGCAATAACGGCGTGCAGGAACCCGTGACCGGATTCGAGGACGGCAAGCTGATCGGCACCAAGCGCCTCTATGCCGACGGCAAGTTCGACCGCCACGGCCGCGAGGACAAGCTGGCGTTGTTCTGTCTGGGGGCCTGGCGCGGATTGCAAGCGCCCGGCAAGGACGCGCAAAAGGCGGCGCATCGTTTCCTGATCAACAATGGCCGGTCCAACCTCAATTGGCAGAACTGGTTCCTGGATCAGGACAACGAGTTCGTCATGGACCGCTTTCCCTATCCGTTTCTGCAGATCAACCCGGACGATATGACCGACCTTGGCCTGAAACAGGGCGATCTGGTCGAGGTTTTCAACGACGTCGGTGCCACCCAGGCCATGGTCTATCCGGAACCGACCGCACGCCGGAACGAGACCTTCATGCTGTTCGGCGCACCCGGCGGCACGCAGGGCAATGTGGTCAACGCCGGCACGAACGAATTGGTCGTGCCGAACTACAAGCAGACCTGGGCCAATATCCGCAAGCTGGCCGACGCAGGGCCGTCCATGGCCAAGCTCAGCTTCAAGTCCTGGGAAGTCGCCCTCTGACCTGCCTAATGTGCGCCGCAGAGCCCTCGGGTTCGGCGGCGCATCCCGTCGTCAAACCCGCTCTGTCACCTCACAGGGCCGGGGCCGGATCGACGTGGTGAACACCTGCGTTATTTCGCGGCGTCCGGTAGACCGGATACGGCTGGCGGGCATGAGGCATATTGCACAGAAGCGCATTTGCCGTCGGTCAGGACTTTTAAGTGCGCGTCGTGTGCACGTTCGGCGATGGTTCTCCACTGGACACCTGCGCACTCGACTCGGCCAGCGCATGCCATATCACCCATGTAGCACCGTGCAGGCTTCGCCCGTCGCCATCCGCACCGCGGGTCATTGTCCGGCCCGTGGTGGCGGGCGAGTTTCCTCCCACTCCGACGCGCCGTCATGCTATTCCATCCCAGGAACGGCAACCTGGAGTGGCTGGTGGTCGAGAACGAGCGGCAGGCATCGGTTCCGCAGCCGGTCGTTTCCGCGACGGTGCCAACGTCATTGGCCGGGCTGGTCAAAAGGGTCACCTGCTACGACGCAAGCTGGACGAGCGGTGCGGAAAGCCGGGAAACTGCCGCATTCGTCGTGCCCATCATCATCAATTTCGCCGTCCCGTTCCGGATCGCCTTTGATCGCGCGCCGCGCCCCGAAGAGCGGATCGGATGTTTCACCTCGGGTCTTCATCCCGGCCATGTCGACATCGCCTATTGCGGGCCAGTCTCCTGCGTCCAGATAGACCTGTCGCCGATCGGCGCGCGCCTGTTCTTCCGGCGTCCGATGTCAGATCTGGCGACACGCCTCGTGCCGCTGGAGGATATCGAGGATCGCGGCCTGAACGAACTGCGCGACCGGCTCGGCGCGGCCGCCTCACGGTCCGACAGGCTCGGGATGGCGGTCGCTTTCCTGCAGCAACGGCTGCTCGGTCCCGTCGTGGATCGTGATACGGCCGTCATCTGGTCGGCGATCCAGCGCAGCCGCGGCAATCTGCGCATCGACCGCCTGACCGAAACGCTCGGGTGGAGCCGCAAGCGGCTGGCCGCCCATTCCCGTGACGCATTCGGGCTGACGCCGAAGAAGCTGGCCCGGATCGCGCGCTTTCGCCATGTCGTGCAACTTGCGAACGCACAGCCGTCGCGCCCCGACTGGGCCGGCATCGCCGCCGAGTGCGGCTATGTCGATCAGGCGCATCTGGTGCGGGAATTCGCCAGCTTCGCTGGTCGGTCGCCAGAGGCATGGCGCCATGCGGACAGGGACGCGGCGAAACAAATCCACAATCAAGGCGGGGGCGACCAGGGCTAGATCGGCCGGACGCCACAGGACTGGAGACACGCGATGCCTGACGCCCCGAGAATCTACCCCACTTTCCGCTACCGCGACCCTGCCGCCATGATCGGCTGGCTTTGCGACACCGTCGGCTTCACGGTCCACGCCCGCCATCCGGCGGAGGGCGCGGTTGCCCACGCCGAACTGGCCTTCGGAGCGTCGATGATCATGCTGGGGGCCGTGCGCGACGACGCCTATGGCGCGCACGTCGGCGGCCCCGGGCAGGACGGGGGCAAATCGCTCTACATCGCGGTGGACGATGTCGGCGCGCTGCACG
>JBGTLJ010000309.1:0-1708 GCA_041744175.1 Oceaniglobus sp.
CAAGGCTCATCACCCCGATGATGGCGAAATGGATCGGGTGCATGCCGACGTGCTGCGTCACCGGATAAAGCACCGTGCCGAGGATGATGATCGCCGGGATCGCGTCGATGAACATGCCGATCAGCAGGAAGGCCAGCGCGCTCATGATGCCGATGCCGACGACGCCCAGTCCCATCTGGTCGATCTGTGCCACCAGCGCCGCGGGGATCTTGAAATACGCGAGGCACCAGCCGAAGGCCGAGGCGGTGCCGATGCAGAACAGCGTGATCGCCGCGAAGCGGGCGCTGTCATAAAGAACGCCGGGCAACTCGCGCGGCGCGATCGTGCGGTAGATGAAGACGCCCAGCACCAGCGAATAGATCACCGCCACCACCGACGCCTCGGTCGGGGTGAAGAACCCGGCGACGATGCCGCCGACGATGATGACCGGCGTCATCAGCGCCAGCGCCGCCGACGCCGCCGCGCGCAGAAGCTCGATCAGGGTCGAACGATCGTGCACCGGATAGCCACGGCGCTTGGCATAGACGTAGACCGTCAGCATCTGCGACCCGGCGATCAGCAGGCCGGGCACCACCCCGGCCAGAAACAGCCCGCCGATCGACACCGACATCAGCCCGCCCCAGACCACCATCAGGATCGACGGCGGAATGATCACCCCCATGACGCTGGAACAGGCGGTGATCGCTACCGAGAATGGCGCGTCGTATCCCTCCTTGCGCATCTGCGGGATCAGCAGCGAGCCGATGCCGGCGGCATCGGCGGTGGACGTGCCGGAGATCCCCGCGAACCGCATCGAGACCACGACGTTCACATGTCCCAGCCCGCCGGGAAGGTGGCCGACCAGGGCGCGCGCCAGCCGGATCAGCCGGTCGGTGATGCCGGCGGCGTTCATCAGGTTCGCCGCCAGCAAAAAGAACGGCACCGCCAGAAGGACGAACGAATTGTAGCTCTTGAACATCTCGCGCATCAGCAGGATCGGCGTCAGGCGATCCTCGATGAAAAACACCGGAACCACCGCCAGCCCCAGCGCGAAGGCCACCGGAACGCGCAGGAAGACGAGGATGCCGAAGACGCCGAACAGGATCGCGGCGACTTCACCGGGCCCCAAGAAGCTCTCCCCGTTGCAGCGCGGACCAGTCGTCCCACATCCGCTCCAGCGTGAAGGCCGCCCAGGTGGCGCCGGCGATCGGCCAGCCGATGTAGATGCTCAGCATCGGCAGGCCGAAGATCTCGGATTGCTGGCGCGCGCCGAGACGGCCGAAATCCCATCCCCACCACACGAAGGACAGCGCCATCGTCAGGATGGCGCCGTTCACGAACAGCCGCTGGCCGAACGCGCCTTGCGCGGTGGTGGCGCGCGGCAGCACGTCGACGTCGAAATGGCTGCCGTCGCGCACCGCGATCATCGCGCCGATCAGGATCAGCCACACGAAGCAGAAGCGCGCGATCTCCTCGGTCCAGATGTAGCGCGGGATGACGCCGGTATAGCGGCTGAGGATCTGCATCGCCACCGGGACGATCAGGACCGCCATCAGCAGCGTCAGCAGCCCCTTCAGCAGGGCGTAATAGCCGTCGAGCAGCAGGCGCATGGTCCCTCGCTGTGCCGGGATCGGGATGGGCGCCATGTCCGCCGCGCCGCGCACGGCGGACATGGTGCGGTCACTCGACCGCGCGGATCGCCTCGAGCACGTCGGACGCGCCCAGTTCC
>JBGTLJ010000310.1:0-1724 GCA_041744175.1 Oceaniglobus sp.
CAGGTTGAACGGACACGCCCCCACGCCGGTCTTGGTCTTGACGTCATAGGTGCATGACTTGCAGTAATCCGACATCCTGGCAATGTAGTTGCCGCTGGACACATAGGGCTTGCTCCCCACCACGCCGCCATCGGCGAACTGGCTCATCCCGATGACATTGGGTGCCTCGACCCATTCATAGGCATCGGCATAGACCGCCAGATACCACTCGTGCACCTGTTGCGGGTCCACCCCGGCGATCAGCGCGAAGTTGCCCGTCACCATCAGCCGCTGGATGTGGTGGGCATAGGCCTCTGTCCGGGTCTGTTCCACCGCCTTGGACAGACACATCATATCCGTCCTGCCACCCCAGAAGAGCGGCGGCAGGTCACGGTCGTGGCCCAGCATATTGCGCGACGTATAGTCCGGCCCCTCAAGGAAATAGACCCCGCGCATGTATTCGCGCCAGCCGATGATCTGGCGGATGAATCCCTCGACCGCGTTGATCGGCGCGTGACCGTCGGCCCAGGCACCGGCCGCCGCATCGCAGATTTCCCGCCAGCCCAGCAGCCCGGCGTTCAGATACATCGAGATCACCGCGTGATAGAGAAACCGGTCGTCACGCAGCATGGCGTCCTGGAAATCGCCGAACCGGGGCAGGGCGTGGGTGATGAAATGGGTCAGGGCGAGACGCGCCTGTGTACTATCTGTGGCGAACCAGAACGGATGCAGATCGCCGAAGTTGTCGGAGAACCGGTCGCCGACCAGCGCCAGAACCTCTGTCACCGTGTCATCCGGGGTGAACTGCATCGGCCCGCTGAACGCAATGTCCTTTGGTGCGGGTTTTCGGTTGTTGTGGTCGTAATTCCACTTGCCGCCCGCAGGCTTGTCGCCTTCCATCAACAGCCCGGTGCGCCGCCGCATGTCGCGATAGAAATACTCCATGCGCAATTCCTTGCGCCCCCTGGCCCAGGCCTCGAAATCGCCATGGGACGCCAGAAACCTGTCATCCGGCAGTAGCTGCATTTGCAGTGGCGTCTCATCCAGCGCCGCGATCAGGCGCCATTCGCCGGGTTCCGTCGCGATCGCGCCATCGGCGCCATATTCGCCGGCGCGGCGCAACAGTTCGCCCGGGATCGACTGGCTGTTGTCAGGATCGTCCAGCTTGCTATAGGCCACTGTCCAGCCGTCCTCGCGCAGCCGTGCCGCGAACTTGCGCATGGCCGCGAACAGGAACGCGATCTTCTTGGGGTGGTGGCTGACATAGCGCGCTTCGGCCATCACCTCGGCCATCACCACCACATCGCCGGGCTCTGCCGCCCGCAGCGCCGCTATGTCGGGCGAAAGCTGATCGCCCAGAACAAGGACCAGCCTCACCAGGGGATCTCCTTGCCCGCATAGTCGAAGAACCCGCCCGACTGTTCGACGCTCAGTCCCGCCACGACGTCCAGCAGGTTGCCCGCCGCCACATCCGGCGTGACCTTGTCATGGTCGGGATAGCCTTCGGTGAACCGGGTCGCCACGGTCCCCGGATGCAGACAGACGGCGATGGCCTGTCTGTGACTGCGCCCGAGTTCGATCGCGCCGCCATGGATCAGCTGGTTCAGCCCCGCCTTGGCCGCGCGATAGCCGTGCCAGCCGCCAAGGGCGTTGTCGCCGATGCTGCCCACCCGCGCCGACAACACGGCAAAGACCGCGCGCCGGTCGCGCGGCAACAGGGCCAGAGCGTGCTTCAGGATCAGCGC
>JBGTLJ010000311.1:0-2003 GCA_041744175.1 Oceaniglobus sp.
CGCAGAGCGCCGTCGCCGCCCCGTGCAGCCGGCTGCGCAGGACGTCGCTCAGGCCCGGCGCGGGCGTTTCTTCCACCACCTTCTGGTTGCGCCGCTGAAGCGAACAGTCCCGCTCGCCCAGGGCGATCACGCGCCCGGCCCCGTCCCCGAAGACCTGCACCTCGATATGGCGGGCATCCGCCACGAACCTCTCGACAAACACCCGCGCGTCGCCAAAGCTCGCGCTGGCTGTGCGCCCGACCGTTTCGAACGCGGCCTTGAGGGCAGTCTCGTCTGCGCAAAGCTGCATGCCAATCCCGCCACCGCCTGCGGTGCTCTTCAGCATCACGGGATAACCCACCTGCCCGCAGGCCCGCACCGCATCCTCGATTGTTTCCAGCAGGCCCGATCCCGGCAGCAGGGGCACTCCGGCACGTTGCGCCAGATCGCGCGCGGTGTGCTTTGTGGCGAAGGCTTGCAGATGCGTCACATCCGGGCCGATGAACGTGATCCCCGCTGCTGCCAGACGGGTTGCGAACCCGACATTTTCCGACAGAAAGCCGTATCCGGGATGCACCGCCCGCGCCCCGGTCCGTCTGCACGCCGCAATCACCGCATCCACGTCAAGATAGCTTTCGGCGGCGGGCGAGGGGCCGAGGCGCACCGCCTCGTCCGCAAGGCGCACGGCGGGCGAGAAACGGTCCGCGTCGGACCACACGGCGACCGACGCAATGCCCATCCGGCGCAGCGTCTTGATGACCCGGACCGCGATTTCTCCGCGGTTGGCGACAAGGACCTTGTCGAACACGGCCTAGTCCCTGATCACGACACGGATCGGTGTCGGATCGAAGCCGTTGCAGGGGTTGTTGATCTGCGGGCAGTTCGAGATCACGCAAAGCACGTCCATCTCGGCCACCATCTCGACGTGATCCCCGGGCGCGGAGATCCCGTCGTCCACCGTCATCGCCCCGTTGGGGTTGATCGGGACGTTCATGAAAAAGTTGATGTTGGCGGTGATGTCGCGCCTGGTCATGCCGTGACGCGACAGTTCGAGGATGAAGTTTTCCCGGCAGGCGTGCTGGTAGAACGTGTCATGCCCGAACCGCACGGTGTTGCTTTCGCGTGAACAGCACCCGGCAGAGGTGTCGTGACGGCCGGAGGTGTCCGCCGTGAGGGTCAGCATCACGCGGCCCTCGCTCGACATCAGTTTGCTGCCCGTGGTCAGATACGCGGCCCCCTGGGCGCGGAGGGTGTCCTGGCTTGAATACCGCTCGCCGAAATCCTCGGCACAATAGAACAGCGTGTCGATGGCCTGCTGCCCGTGGGTGTCCTCGATCCGGATCGTCTGACCCTTTTTCACGATGCCCGACCACGGCTTTTCCGCCGGGATGTCGAATGTCCGTTCCATGATCTCAGCCCTCCGCCCGTGCATTGTTTTCAAAGCCGCGCTGCGCCTCGGGGGTGGCGGTGCGACAGAGGTCGTCCTGGCCGACCGGCGCGGCCGCGATGCGCATCACGCCGAGCGGTTCGGGTACGCGGCCTGCATCGGGATCCAGAGGGTGCGGGCAATTGGACAGCGCCACGAGCAGATTCATGTCGGCGCGCAGTTCTACCCAGTCGCCTTGCGTCAGCATCGCCGCGCGCCACTCAAAGCCGCCGTCGGCGCGCACCCGCACCGGCGCGAACAGGTTCAGCAGCGGCGGTATATCGCGCCGTCCCAGCCCCAGCTTCGCGGCCGCAAGAACCATGTTGTCTCGGGTGTTGCGCAGGTGCGGATCGCCAAGCTCTGCGATCGTCGCGGGTGTGGAACCGCCGGTCAGCGCGTCATGGGCACCGGAGCTGTCCTCGACCATGGACAGCATCACGCGCCCCATATCCGAAAAGATCACCCGGCCCTTCTTCAGCTCTGTCGTCCATTGCAGCTTGACCGTGTCGGGCAGGTTCATCCGTTCGGACGGATCCGCCTCCGACCATGCCGCGAGCGCGACCGCCGATCCCGCGCCGCCGGGCGACAGGCGCAGGCT
>JBGTLJ010000312.1:0-3266 GCA_041744175.1 Oceaniglobus sp.
ACGGGCGCATCCTGCAGCGCGACAATGGCGCTGGCGACCCGCACCGCCGACGACGCGCCCTACACCCGGTTCCAGAACCAGTCGAGATCGCCGGCGATGGCAGGTTCCACCGGATCGAGGGTCGGGGCCGCGGGTGCTGTAACGCGGATCGCCGAAGGTTCGATGAAGACGGTGATCCGTTTCGTGGTTCCCGCCACGGGCGGTTTTACGCGCTTGAACGTGAACTCCGCAAACGGCAGAGGTCCATCCGCCAGAACGGGTGCCGCCCACAGCAAGGTGGCCACAGTCAGGATCGCGCCGATGTTGCGCATCATACGGTGCCTGCTCCATACCCGGTGACAAATTGCTGTGACAGTCGCAGGGAATATCCGTCGGTTCCAGAGCTACCGGCGCCACGACCCACGGAGTTGTGCAAGTGTCGCCGTTGAGAGACGTGCAGCCCCGGGTTTTGCATTATCCGTGTCGCGTGAACCTTTGACAGGCAGCTTTGAACATTGCGTGCCGCTTCTCAACAGATCAAACGGCCGTTCTGCCCTTCGCCCCCGTCCCTGCTGCCGCAATGGCCCTGGACAGAACTGCAATCTCTGGCCGTGACTGGGGATTTTTTCTGCTTCTCGGGAAAGCTCCGTTAATAAACTGCCTGTATAAGACACGAATTGCGCCACGACTTTGCCCTATTGCAGCGCGATGGTCCTTGCATCGACTCCACGATCCGCCACAGCCCGCCACCACAGCTAGGGTGATGGCAAGACAACGCAAAACTGAAAGGGAAACGACATGAAACTGTTCAAACTGACAAAGACATTCCGCAACGACGAAGACGGCGCCGTGACCGTCGACTGGGTCGTGCTGACGGCTGCCATCGTCGGCCTCGGCATCGCCGTGCTGACGTCGGTCACCTCGGGCACCAAGACCGTCACCCAGGCGATCTCCAGCCAGCTGAACGGCACCACGGTCACCGCCTCGTTCTAGACTGCGCCAGACGGCCGGAAGGCCGCATCCCCCGGGATGCGGCCCTTGCCGGGTGCGCTTTCGACGCGCCCAGAACGCATTGCCAACTCCAGGACTTGCCGGGGTACAGGATCCGACGGGACGCCAGCAGGATCGCAGGTTCGTCTGGATCCTGAAACACGGCCGGGGCCTGAATGGGGTCGCAATCGTTTTCGGCGCTGCGCGGGGTCCTGACACATGCAAGTCCGGGCAGACGCGATGATCCGGGGCCGCGCCGACCATCGCGTTCGCGGGCTCTGGCGTGCGGACCCTGCCACGACCGCACCTCCCGGTCATGGGCTCGATATCCTGCCTGCCCCCGCGGACTGGCGACACCTCTGGATTTAAAGGACTGACCATGCGTGTGGTATTTGGATTGGTGCTCTTGCTCGGCATCGGGCTCGCGGGGTCCGCGGTGTACATGGCCCGCGGCTATCTCACGGAGTATCAGGCCGCGGTCGAGCTTGAGCGTGCGAACCGCTCCGGCGCCGTGCCCACCCGACAGGTCTATGTGATGACCCGGGCGATCCGCTATGGCGAACGGCTGGCCACCGAGGATGTCCGCCCGGTCAACTGGCCTATCGAGGCAATTCCCGAGGGGGCATTCACCGACATCGCGGTGCTGTTTCCGGATCAGAACCGCGATCAGCGATCGGTTCTTCGTACCATGGAAAAGGGCGAGGCGCTGCTGGCCGTCAAGGTGACGGAGCCCGGCGCCGATGCCGGCGTGTCGTCGCGCCTGTCGCCGGGGATGCGGGCCTTTGCAATCCGCGTCGATGTGTCGTCGGGCGTGTCGGGCTTCCTGCGCCCCGGCGACAGGGTCGATGTCTTCTGGAGCGGCGATCTGCCGACCATCAGTGGCAACCGTCAGGAGGTCACCCGACTGATCGAAACCGGCGTGCGTCTTGTCGCCATCGACCAGTCCGCCGACGAGGACCGATCCAGCCCCACGGTCGCGCGCACCGTGACCGTCGAAGCGACGACTCGGCAGGTGGCATCCCTTGCCCAGGCCCAGTCCACGGGCCGATTGTCGCTGGCACTGCTGGGCGCCGAGGATGCGGGCGTTTCGGAATCTGTCGAGATCAACCAGCGTGACTTTCTGGGCATCGTCGAAGAGCAGGTCGTGGAAGTGCAGAAAGAGCGGGTCTGCACCATCCGTACCCGGCGCGGCTCCGACGTGATCGAAATGCCGGTCGCCTGCACGAACTGACGGCCTTCAATATCCGTTTCGCGCGTTGCACCCACGTCGCGACCGGGACGGCGGCCACGGGCTGTCCGTCCAGCGGGGGGAGAAAACCCCACCCCCAGTCGGTCGTCGGGCCGTATGGCTGGCCCTCGACCCGCTGACGCCATGGGCCGTGCCGGCCATGGAGCACATCGTCGCTCCACTGGCTGGAGATACAAATCCGGCCAGCACCGTCCGCCCCTCCGTCGCCCGCAGTCCATTCGTCACCTGATATCGACGAACCCGCCTTCCGACATGCACAACCCTGCGCCACTGGCAGCCATCCGGCGCGGCAATCGTCGGCGACCCCGGATGGTGCCCGATTTGCTGACAAGCATTCGGGAAACGGGGCCCGCCGGACCACGGGCCGCGCCATGGGTCGGTGGCGAAGGCGTCAGCCTCCGGTGTCCGGGCGCGCCGCACGGATGAGGTTCAGGATATCCCGGGCGGCATCCGGGATGTTGGTGCCGGGGCCGAAGATCGCCTTTACGCCCGCGTCCTTGAGAAAGCCATAGTCCTGCTGCGGGATCACGCCGCCGCAGATCACCAGGATCTCGCCCGCGTCGGCCGCTCTCAGCGCCGCGATCAGCTTTGGCGCAAGGGTCCTGTGGGCCGCCGCCTGTGACGAAATGCCGATGACGTGAACATCGTTGTCCACCGCGTCCTGCGCCGCCTCTTCGGGGGTCTGGAACAGCGGGCCGACATCGACATCGAACCCGATGTCGGCGAATGCGGTGGCGATCACCTTGGCGCCACGGTCGTGGCCGTCCTGGCCCATCTTGACCACCAGCATGCGGGGGCGGCGCCCCTCTTCCTCGGCAAAGTCCTCCACGTCCTTCTGGATCGCGGAGAACCCGGCGTCGCCCTCGTAAGCGGCGCCGTAAACGCCCGCCAGCGTCCTCACCTCGGCACGGTGACGGCCAAAGGCGTTTTCCATCGCGGTGCTGATTTCACCCACCGTGGCCCGGGCCCTGGCCGCCTCCACCGCCAGCGCCAACAGGTTGACGGAGCCGTCCCGCGCGCCGGTTTCCAGCGCGTCCAGCGCCGCGTC
>JBGTLJ010000313.1:0-3907 GCA_041744175.1 Oceaniglobus sp.
CGCCGTTTCGCTATACCTCGCTGCTGACCGCGCTGGTGCTTGGCCTGGTGATGTTCGGCGAATGGCCCAGTCCCCTGACCCTGCTGGGCGCCGCGATCGTCGTGGCCACCGGCGGCTTCACGCTCTGGCGCGAAAGTCGGCTGAGCCGGACTGTGGGTGCGGCGCACGGCGTTGGCCATCCCGCCGCGCCGCTGGCCATCCGCCGAACCCAACGCCGGGAGTGACGTGGACACGGGCAGACCTGTTGACACCCCTGCCGACTCCGCCTATACGGCTCCCACTCAGGTGTGCGGATCTTGGTCCTGCATGGCTTTTACAGAACTGATGTGGTCACGATCCGGCCTGAAAACGGCCCGATCCTCTGGAAACCCACCGCGTGTTCCCCGATCCGGGTGAGCAGTGCGGTTTTTGTGTTTTGCAGACGTGTGATGCATCGGTCGGCACCAATCGGGGCACTTGCCCCGTTCGGCCCCGCAGGGGCGCAGACACAGCCGCCCCAGGGGCGCGCAGATACAGCCGCCCCGAGGGGGGCACAGACACAGTCGCCCGAGGGCGCAAGCATGTGTTGCAACACGGGGATAAGACCGGAATGCCAACGATCCAGCAGCTGATCCGCAAGCCGCGCCAGCCGAAAGTCAGAAGTTCGAAGTCGATGCACCTGCAGGGCTGCCCGCAAAAGCGCGGTGTGTGCACCCGGGTCTATACCACCACGCCGAAAAAGCCGAACTCGGCCATGCGCAAGGTCGCCAAGGTGCGCCTGACCAACGGGTTCGAGGTCATCAGCTATATCCCCGGTGAATCTCACAACCTCCAGGAGCACTCTGTGGTGCTGATCCGCGGCGGTCGCGTCAAGGACCTTCCCGGCGTGCGCTATCATATCCTGCGCGGGGTGCTCGACACCCAGGGCGTCAAGAACCGCAAGCAGCGCCGCTCGAAATACGGCGCCAAGCGTCCCAAGTAATCCGCCGTCATCCTCGGGCTCGACCCGAGGATCTCCCGGCCAAGAGATCCTCGGGTCAAGCCCGAGGATGACAGCAAAAGAAAGAGAACGAACATGTCCCGCCGCCACGCCGCCGAAAAACGCGAAGTCCTCCCCGATGCCAAATACGGCGACCGGGTGCTGACCAAGTTCATGAACAACCTAATGGTTGACGGCAAGAAATCGGTCGCCGAACGCATCGTCTACAACGCGTTCGAACGGGTCGAGGCCAAGCTCAAGAAATCGCCCGTAGAGGTGTTTCACGAGTGTCTGGACAATATCAAGCCCGCCGTCGAGGTGCGTTCGCGCCGCGTGGGCGGTGCCACCTATCAGGTCCCGGTCGAGGTGCGCCCGGAGCGCCGCGAGGCGCTGGCCATCCGCTGGCTGATCGATGCGTCCAAGAAGCGCAACGAGAACACCATGGAGGAACGCCTTGCCGGCGAGCTGGCCGATGCGGTGAACGGCCGCGGTTCGGCGGTGAAAAAGCGTGAGGACACCCACAAGATGGCCGATGCCAACAAGGCGTTCAGCCACTACCGCTGGTAGACCATTCCCGGCGTGCCATCCGGGTGCGCCGCCGACAAAAATCTCTTCAGGAGCAGCCCAATGGCACGCGACTATCCCCTCGAACGCTACCGGAACTTCGGGATCATGGCGCATATCGACGCCGGCAAGACCACCTGTTCCGAACGGATCCTGTTCTATACCGGCAAGTCCCACAACATCGGCGAAGTGCATGACGGCGCCGCCACGATGGACTGGATGGAGCAGGAGCAGGAGCGGGGCATCACCATCACTTCTGCTGCCACCACCACCTTCTGGGAGCGGACGGAAAACGGCATCGAGCCGGATTCCAAGAAGCACCGCATGAACATCATCGACACGCCGGGTCACGTGGACTTCACCATCGAGGTTGAGCGTTCGCTCGCCGTGCTCGACGGGGCCATCGCCGTGCTCGACGCCAATGCCGGGGTCGAGCCGCAGACTGAAACCGTCTGGCGCCAGGCCGACCGCTACAAGGTGCCGCGCATCGTCTTCGTGAACAAGATGGACAAGATCGGCGCCGATTTCTTCAACTGCGTGCGGATGATCAAGGATCGCGTCGGCGCGCGTCCGTGTCCTGTGCAGATCCCGATCGGCTCGGAAATCGATCTTGAGGGCATCGTCGATCTGGTCACGATGCAGGAATGGGTCTGGCAGGGCGAGGATCTGGGTGCCTCCTGGATCCAGCAGGACATCCGCGCCTCGCTGGCCGACAAGGCCGCCGAGATGCGCAACGAGATGATCGAAATGGCCGTCGAAATGGACGATACCGCCATGGAAGCCTACCTCGATGGCGAAGAACCCGACGTGGACACCCTGCGCAAGCTGATCCGCAAGGGCACGCTGGCAATGACCTTCGTTCCGATCCTCTGCGGCTCGGCATTCAAGAACAAGGGCATGCAGCCGCTGCTGAACGCCGTGATCGACTATCTTCCGTCGCCGATGGATGTGGTCGACTACATGGGTTTCAAACCGGGCGACGAAGAGGAAATTCGCAACATTCCGCGCCGCGCCGACGACGATATGCCGTTTTCGGGTCTGGCGTTCAAGATCATGAACGACCCCTACATGGGCACGCTGACGTTCACGCGGATCTATTCGGGCAAGCTTAAAAAGGGCGACAACCTGCTGAACACCACCAAGGGTGGCAAGGAGCGCATCGGCCGCATGGTGATGATGCACTCCAACAAGCAGGACGAGATTTCCGAGGCCTGGGCTGGTGACATCATCGCATTGGCCGGTCTGAAGAACACCACGACCGGCGATACCCTGTCGGACCCCGCCGATCCCGTGGTTCTGGAAACCATGACGTTCCCGGAGCCGGTGATCGAGATTGCGGTCGAGCCGAAGACGAAGGCGGACCAGGAAAAGATGTCGCTGGGTCTGGCGCGTCTCGCCGCCGAAGATCCGTCGTTCCGCGTCGAAACCGACATCGAATCCGGCCAGACGATCATGAAGGGAATGGGCGAACTTCACCTCGACATTCTGGTGGACCGGCTGAAGCGCGAATTCAAGGTCGAGGCAAATATCGGCGCGCCGCAGGTGGCGTACCGGGAAACCATCGGCCGCGAACTGGAACATACCTATACCCACAAGAAGCAGTCGGGCGGTTCCGGTCAGTTTGCCGAGGTCAAGATGGTCCTGATGCCGACCGAACCCGGCGAGGGCTATTCGTTCGAAAGCAAGATTGTCGGTGGTGCGATCCCCAAGGAATACATCCCCGGCGTCGAAAAGGGCATCAAATCGGTGCTGGATTCCGGTCCGCTCGCCGGTTTTCCGGTGATCGACATGAAGGTGGCGCTGCTGGACGGAAAGTTCCACGATGTGGATTCGTCGGTCCTGGCGTTCGAGATCGCGGCGCGGATGTGCATGCGCGAAGGCCTGCGAAGGGCCGGAGCCAAGTTGCTGGAGCCAATCATGAAGGTCGAGGTGGTGACCCCTGACGAATACACCGGCGGGATCATCGGCGATCTGACCTCTCGGCGCGGGCAGGTGCAGGGCCAGGACAGCCGCGGCAATGCCATCGCCATCGATTGCTACGTGCCGCTGGCCAACATGTTCGGCTATATCAACACCCTGCGCTCCATGTCGTCGGGCCGGGCCAACTTCAGCATGCAGTTCGACCACTACGAACCGGTGCCGCAGAACATCAGCGAAGAGATCCAGTCGAAATACGCATAACCCCGGGGGGGTTCGCCCCACCGACCCACCCCGCAGGGTGCGCCCGTCGCACCGCCTGAGAATCAAAGGAGCCATTTCATGGCGAAGGCAAAGTTCGAACGCAACAAGCCGCATGTGAACATCGGCACGATCGGTCACGTTGACCACGGCAAGACGACGCTGACGGCGGCGATCACCAAGTATTTCGGTGAGTTCAGGGCCTAC
>JBGTLJ010000314.1:0-2596 GCA_041744175.1 Oceaniglobus sp.
GCCGCACGCGGCGTGGCGGCAGCCTCGGCCCCGGCGGCGACGAGCGGTGCGCAGGCCTCGGGGCTGCGGTTCCAGACCGTGACCACGTGCCCCGCTTTCAGCAGATTGCTGCCCATCCGCGACCCCATCGCGCCAATCCCCAAAAACGCTACCTTTGCCATGTGGTCTTTCCGATGTCGCCGTTGCGCCGGTCGTCCGACGGGGGATAATGGCGCCATCATTCCGAAAAAGCGTCGATTTTCCACTGCAACCGTGCAATAATTGCACGGATGGACATTGACGGCCTTTCCCTTTTCCTCGATGTCGCCCGCAAGGGCAGCTTTGCCGCCGTCGCCCGGGACCGGGCCATCGACCCATCGTCGGTGTCGCGCGAGCCAAACAAATGTCCCGCAAAGATGTCCACGCTTTCGCGTCGATGAAGTGCATCAACCCCTCGCCGCCACGCTCATGGTCTCGATCGTCGTCTTCCAGGCAGGGGATGGAACCTTTGGCGCAGTCCCCGCTGATGAAATCGACGGCGACGAGGTTCAGGTGATCGCTGAGGTCGACCCGTGGGGGTAAGGATCACAGCATCAAGGACGAGATGTTGCAGCCCCGCCGGATCTGCAAGTGTCTGCAAATCTGCACTTTGGGTTGGCAGGTTAGCCTTCCAATCTGGTTGACTTGCCATATCTACGCACATATCAGAAACCAACTGTCGACACTTTTGCGGTCAGATCTCACTGCCATGGAAGTCGGCGTTCTTCGGGGAGTGCGAAGTTGGTCGACCAGACGACGGCACAGAACAAACGGTTCGCTGATCCGAGATCGCTGAACGATGACCAGGCGCGGCGGTATCTGATCAAGGGCGGTACGGTGATCCCGATGACCGGCGACAGGGCTTTTCCGGGTTGCGATGTGCTCGTGCAGGGCAACGTCATCGCGGCGGTCGGGAGAGACCTTCAGGTCGATGCCGAAATCCCCGTTGTCGACGCGTCGAACATGATCGTTCTTCCCGGCCTGCACGACAGCCACCGCCATTGTTGGCAGACCGCCTTCCGCCGTGCCTTTGCGGGGGCGGAGATCGGCAAGTACTTCGAGGCGATGCATGTTCGTGTTGGGCCCGCCTGTCGGCCCGACGATCTGCACATCGCAGGTGCGCTTGCGGCCGCGACGGCGCTTGACGGCGGGATCACGACGATCAGCGATTTCTCGCACAACTGCCGGTCGATGGATCATGCAGATGCGGCGATTGGGGCGCTGGGCGGGTCAGGGATCCGCGCAGTCTTTGCCTATGGGCCGCCGCTGGTCGGGGCGTGGGATGAACAGTGGCCGCACGACTTGCACCGGGTGCGCGACGGTGCGCCGCCGCGGGTTGGGGTTCAGATGGCGGTCCTCGCCGATGACGGACTGGCAGGCGCTTCCCGCAGCCTGAGCGCCGAGACGATCCGCAAGGCGCGCGAGGCTGGTCTGGGCATCATCGCCGATGCGACGGTCGGCAAGGCCGCGTCGGATAACATCGTGGCGCTTGGCCGGGCGGGGCTGCTGGGACCGGACGTGACGCTGATCCACGGGACAACGCTTGCCGACGAGGCTTGGCGCGTGATCACGGATGCGGGGTTACGCGTGTGCCTTTGCCCGACGTCGGACATGCAGATCGGCCTGGGCGACGCGCTGCCGCCTATCCAGAAGGTGCTGGATTACGGCATTGAGGCCGGGATCGGTGTCGATGTGGAATGTTGCCTGAGTTCCGACCTGTTCGCGCAGATGCAGGCGATCTTTACCATCCAGCGGGTGGGAGCCTTCGGGCGGGCCTATGGTGGCGGGCAGGCGCCGCTTCCGATGTCGACGCTGCAGGTGTTGCGGCTTGCCACCTCGGGCGGGGCCGCCGTCAACGGTCTGGGGCAGACGGCAGGTGTCATCGCGCCGGGGCGGCTGGCGGATATCGTGCTAATCCGGGCCGATGATCTGAACACCCTGCCGTTGAACGACGCGGTTGGAACGGTGGTTCTGGGGGCAGGGCCGCAGAACGTGGACACGGTGATCGTGGACGGCGTGTTCCGCAAGTTTGGCGACGCGCTTTTGGACGTGGACCTGCAGCAGTTGCGGACGCTCGCCCGCGAGTCGCGCGACTACCTGCTGGCGGCAAGTGGGTTGGGTGCGCTGGCCTGAGTCAGCGGCCGCCTCGGGATGCCTTCAGATATGCGAAAACGCGGCCCAGATCGTCGCTGTCGTCACCCCAGGACCCCGCCGCCGCCAGGGTGTCGCGGGCCAGTTCGACCTGCTGCATGACCATACCCAGGTTACGCGCAAGGTCCAGGGAAAGGTCCAGGTCCTTCGTAATCTGGCGTATCGTGCCGTCGGCGGGCCGCAGGTGTGCAAGGACGTGCTTGCGCTTGTAGCGCACGTAGGGGCTGTCGATGACGCTTGCCTCGAACACGTCGTACGCCGTTTCCGGGTCGATGCCCTGCGCCTCGGCCAGAAGCAGCGCCTCGGCGAGCGCGTGGTTGACCGCACCTACAATGCCGTTCACCGCAAGTTTCAGGCCCGCCGCCTTGCCCGCCTCGCCCACGAGAAAGGTTCTGGCGCACAGTGGTGCCAGAACCGGCCCGATGCG
>JBGTLJ010000315.1:0-6188 GCA_041744175.1 Oceaniglobus sp.
CCCTCCCGCCAGACGCGAGGCCTGTTTCTTGGGAAAGGGCCTCGGATACAGACAGATGCCGGACAGATCGGCGAAGCGGTCGATGGAGCACAGCAGGTGATCCTGTGGAACGTGATCCTCGATCGAAAACCCGTAAAACAATACGCCTCGCGCCTCTTGTCCTAAACGCGGCATCGCAGATCATCGGCATAAATACCTTAAACTGAACCAGCGACCAGGCCCCAAATCAACAAGTGTTACTCAACGGAATAAGCCGCTCCATGACGGTCGGGCGACACCGCCAGGTGAGCTACTCCCCATTCCTTTGACAGTTTCCGGGGTGATTTAAGCTACTGCCTGCACCTGCTGATCGGTTTGGGTTGCCTTGAAGTAGACCACGGCGGGGGGTTTTCCGCCATGGGCGGCGTGGGGCCGCAGGTGGTTGTGGAAGGTGATCCAGCGTCCGACGCCAGCCCTTGCCTGTGAGCCGTTTTCCCAAGGCGTGCAGGTAGAGGCATTCGTATTTCAGGGAGCGCCAGAGACGCTCGATGAAGATGTCGTCGAGGTATCGGGCTTTCCCGTCCATGGATATCCTGGTCTTTGCCCGCTTCAGCCGGTCGGTCCAGTCGAAGGATGTGAATTGGCTGCCTCGGTCGGTGTTGATGATCTCGGGTGGGCCGAACTCGTGGATGGCCTCGTTCAGCGCCTCGAGGCAAAACCCGGCCTCCAGTTTGTTGGAGATGCGCCAGGCCAGCACCTTGCGCGTGAACCAGTCCATGATGGCGACCAAGTAGAGAAAGCCCTTGCGCATCGGCAGGTAGGTGATGTCGGCGCACCAGACCTGATTGGGCCGATCGATCCGCAGTCCGGCCAGAAGGCAGGGGCAGGTCTTGGGCCCCTTGGCAGGCTTGCTGGTGTCGGGCTTCTGGCAGATCGGCATCAATCGCATAAGGCGCATCGGCCGCCGGATGCGCTTTTCGTTCACGGCATGCCCCTCGTTCTGCAGGTGCCATGTGATCTGCCGCACGCCGTGGAACGGCGTGTCCAGGAACCGCTTGTCGATCAGCAGCATCGGGTCCAGATTCAGCGCTGTCTCGCCCTGCGGCGCGTAATAGCACGACGACCGCGAGATCGACAGCAGCCGACACTGCGCCCCGACCGACAGCTTGGGATGGGCCCGTTCGATCATCCCGCGCCTCGCTTCCCGGTCCAGGGCTTGAGCTTTCGCGACAAGAAATCGTTGGCGACCGCGCGCTCTCCGATCTTGGCATGCAGGTCACGGACCGTGTCCTCGGCAACCTCGGCAGTGGCCGCAGCCTGACTGCCACGCTCGAAAATGCCAGCGGCACCTTCCGGCAGCGTTTTCTTCCAATGATGGATCATCGTCGGATGAACCTCACAAGCGGCCGCCGATTCCGACACCGTGCGCTCGCCCTTCAGTGCCACCAGTGCAACGCGGGCCTTCATCGCCACGTCATGGTTCCTGCGTTTCGACATGTCCTGATCTACTCGTTCTTGGAGACCAGCAGACCTCGGATCGTAGCTTCCGTCACTGTCCGATTTGCGGGGGGTAGCTCGAGGATAGGAGAAGCGGACGTTCGCCGCACGGGTGCCACCGACCGGCAGGCGGGAGCCATGCCGCCAGAAAGCAGACCCTGGATCCGCGGTTGCAAACGGCTGTGGCTTTGAAAGTAGGTCTCGCGGCGCGTGGCTCGGACGAGTTTCTACAATGGTGCACTAGCCTCGGAGGGCCCCCGTCGCCTCATGTCTTGCGGGCCTCCACAAAGGGCCGCGTGTCTTTGCCCTTCGTTGCGTGTCTCTCGGTCGCGACGACTTCAAAACCCGCCGCACGTATCAGTTCGACCAGGCCCTGCGCGTCAAAGACCGTCACGTGCGGTGCCAGCCCGATCACACCCATCGCTGGCAGCAGGAGAGCGCGAATGAGGATATTCATGTCTCCGAGACAAGGTGTCTTCGAGATAAACAGGCCACCGGGCACGAGCAGGTCGTGAATATGGCGCAGCGCAATCTGCGGGTCCCGGACAAGGTGCAGGTAGTTGAACCCCAGAACGGCATCGTACTTGTCCGGCTCGGATGCGATGTCGTCCGCCGTTGCGGCACGAAATGCGAGGCCTTGGATCGGCGCGTTGGCAAGCTTGTCTTTAGCGATGGATATCATCCGCTCCGAGATATCCGTGGCGAGATAGCCTCTTACGCCATCGGCAAGTCGTAGGGCGGTCGATCCCGTGCCGCAGCCCAGCTCCAGCACCCGGGCCTCCGGGGCCAGCCGTGCGCGGGTCCGTTCCAGCGTCCGCTCGTATCCGGCGTGGTCCGAGATCCTGGCTTTCGCGTATCGCCGTGAAGCGCGGTCCCAGAAACGGGCATCATCGGCCGTGGACATTGGAAAGTTCCTTATTGAAAGAGGCAAAGCTTACGCGTCGAAGGTGAGAGGCGGCGATCAGAGGAACCGCGCGGATGCGCAAGCAGTCCGCCCTGCGATGCCTATTGCGCAACCGTGATCGTTCTTGTCGCCTTTGTTTAGCACCTTCACATGATCGCGGCGACGTTGCGAGACCCAAAACCGATGCTGCGTGAAGCAGCACTGAACAGTGTGCCGGGATGCAGCCGTCTGCATGGATGCGCGCGGCCCGAAGGCTGCAATCAAGGGGCAACGTCGGTCAAACGTGCGGCCGACCGTATCCGGCAGAGGTGGACCATACATGCGAGCGCGGCGGCGGCGGCGGCGGCAAACTTGACGTGCAGACCGGTTGCTGCACTCGTGGTGCATGCGGCGGCATGGAGGGCACCCATCGCCGTTGCCCCGATTACCAATCCGAAGCTGCGGGCCAAGCCGAGAAGGCCAGAGATGACACTACGTTGCTCGGCCTCTGCTGCGGCGTCGTTCGCCGATTGAAAGAGTGCATTTTTAATTGTCAGCAGTGCAGGGGCGCCGATGTAGCCGGCAACACCGGCGCTTCCTGGCAGCATGGCGAGGATCAGCGACTTCAATCCGGCCGCGCCGAGACCCAACGTTGTAGCTGATGTGACTCCCAGCTCTGTGCGCACCCCGCCGACGTCTTGGCGGCCGAAAATTTCGCACGGAGGCCAAACACGCAGAACGGCCTCACGCCAAACGAATGGATCTGTAAAATCTGGACATCGGAGCAGGAAAGATTCTTCCTCAACCCGATCCAACAGATGCCGGGACGAAAAAGCCAGGCGATGCGTCACGCGTCTTGCCCCTTTGCCACCCTGTCGGATTTGCCGATGGCTTGGGAGTCACCGTTGAGTTCATATCAGGACAGATCGATGTGGGGCAACGGGCTGGCCTGGCGCATCGCTCATCCCGTAGTCGACAATATGCTGCCGGTCCCGCAGGCCTGATCGACACACGGCGGATGATTCCCATGCCCGAAAGCGCCTCGCCATCAGTGCCAATCGGCAGGTGCACCACCCTGCGTGGGGTGAAGTGTTCCCCGACGGTTTCGTTCGAGAGTTCCAAGAACCGGCGGATCGGTCCTTCGAACTGGTATCCCATCTCGAGGATCGACACCGTGTCCGGTGAAGGTCGATCTGGGCGAAACGTCCAGTCCCTTCCAAAGCTGGCCCTCCGGGTCCGGATCCGCCAGAACATCCGTCAGTTTGAATTCTTTTCAACGTGGATGGCGCGAACATTCGGGCCGAACGCCTACAGGCCGCCGACAAGGTCGGCACGCAGCTCGCAGGCATCATGCTTGCGGAGTGTGGATAAGGTGACGAAGCTTTGGTTGCAGATCTGCCCGCCCGCGTTTCCCGCAGCAGTCAGGATCGTGGCCGCCGCCCGGTCGTCGGTCTGTTCGGGCGGGATTTCGACTGCTGCAACGACAGCTTTTCTCGTTGGTTCGAACAGGCAATGGAGGCGGCGAAGGATTTTCAGAGGCCCGACGATCTTGCCGTATTCGGACGGCTTGAAGTCGCCACTTAGCAGATCCGCGCGTGACCAGATGACCGAGGTGTTGGGGTTGGTGTTGTCCCAGGCCAAGACGGGATCCCCGGTTCGTGCAGAAACCCCGTGACAGTCTCTCATGGGACTACAGCCGAAGGCACCCGATCATTCCGGCGCCGCAGAATGCCGCGAGTTCGGTTCTTTACAGGCCGGGTGCACTTATCGACATGCAGACGCAACAGGCTTTGCGTATTGTTACACAAATCGAGCGCTTCAGAATGTCCGCCTGATACAGTGCATCGCTCTGGAAATCAAAGCCCCTGTCATGGTGCCGATCATGGGCGCGTCGACACGCCTGCGCCATGGGTCGGCTCATGCCTCGAGCTCCGCATCCCAGTACAGGAAATCGACCCAGCTGTCATGCAGATGGTTGGGCGGAAACCGCCGACCCATGTTCTTCAGCTCTTCCGATCCGGGCCTGCGCGCGGGCTTGAGCAAGGCAAGGCCCGACTGGCGCAGGCTCTTGCTGCCCTTGCGCAGGTTGCAGCCAGCGCAGGCGGCGACGACGTTTTCCCAGCTCGTAACCCCGCCGCGCGCCCGCGGCACCACATGATCGAACGTCAGATCGCCCTTCGCGCCGCAGTACTGGCAGCAGAATTCATCCCTCAGGAACAGGTTGAACCGCGTGAAGGCCACGCGTTTCTGCGGTTTGACATAATCCTTCAGAACGACAACCGACGGGATCCGGATCTGGGTGCTGGGGGACCTCACGACCTCGTCGTATTCGGCGATGATTTCGACCCGTTCGAGGAATGCCGCCTTCACCGCCTCCTGCCAGGGCCAGAGCGACAGCGGATAATACGAAAGCGGCCTGTAATCGGCGTTGAGGACAAGGGCCGGACAGTGCCGCAGGTTGCCCGGTTCGCGCACGAAGGTCGTTCTGAATTCGCCGTCCATCTTTGCCCCAACTCCAGTCCCGTCGCCCCGCGCAGGCGGTCCGGGACGGGCAGCGGCACGCCCCAGGTCTTTTCGATCCTGACGAAACTATATATCGTGCCCTTAGCGAGACAAGCCCCCAAGTGGTGGCTGCGCAATCGTCCCCTACCGTCGCGCAATGACAGCCATGTGACAGCTCATGCGCCCCGGCCGATGGCGGCGGCGCCATCGACCGTTGCCCCAGGGTACACCGCGGCGCAAAACGAAGGTCCGACGAGAGGCCTGCAAGTTCCTGTCGGTCCCCCCTGTCGGACCTTCCCGCGTCCCGGAGGGAGATGAGCAGCATCACCGGGCAACAGGAATGGGATCGACCGCTTCATTGGTTCAGCAAGCCAAGCGCCAATCAGGGGTTCTGGCGGGCACATGTGTCTGACTCTCGCATTCCGACGTTTCGCGGTCGTCGGCGCAAACAGGTTTGCCTGCGCCGAAACAATGCGCCACCCGCATCGCCAGCCCCGCAGGTACTGTAAAATTGATTCTTGCGCTTGCCCTGTCTCACTTATGCCGAGCAGCCCAACAACCGTTCCTGGGCAGATCATGGCGAGGATGCGGGACAGGACAGCCCGAAGGGAAAGGTCACGCCACAGGTGCCCGGTTCAGCGCTGCTCCATCCCCAGCCGCTCGCGGATGAAGGCAAGGGCGACGGACAGCCCGTCGGGCGCGATGCCGTGTCCGGTGCCCTTCATGATGTGGGCATAGACATCGATCCCGGCCGCCTGCAGCGCCTCTGCCGCCGCAGGGAGGCTTTCGGGCGGCACGACCTCGTCGATGTCACCGTGCAACAGCAGTACCGGTGGGCGGCTGACAACCTCGTCGATCAGGTCTTCAGGCTGCAGCAGACGCCCTGAGAACCCCACCACGCCCGCCACGGTTGCGGCGCGACGGACAGCCACGTGCAGGGCCATCATCGTGCCCTGGGAAAACCCCAGAAGGATCATGCGTTCGGGCGACAGACCCTCGTCGATCAGCATCCTGTCGAGAAATCCATCGAGATCGTTCACCGAAGCCGCCATGCCGGACATCGCCGCCTCTTCGCTGGATCCGTCGATCCATGGAATCGGAAACCACTGGAACCCCATCGGATTGGCGGCGCTGCGCTCGGGTGCGTCCGGTGCGACGAATGCCACCCCCGGCAGGTGCGGACCCAGCGGCTCGGCCAGCCCCAGCAGATCGCCGCCATCCGCGCCATAGCCATGAAGCAGCACCACCACCGCATCCGCCTCGCCCCGCGGCGTGCCCGCGCGCTTGCTGTCCAATGTCCTGGTCACACGATCCCCTCTCGTGATTT
>JBGTLJ010000316.1:0-2055 GCA_041744175.1 Oceaniglobus sp.
CGCCCCCCTCGGGCCCGTCCGGCACCGCCGCCGCCCGCGCGTTTCTGCGTGCAGCGGGTGTCGACGACGCCCAGATCGCCGACGCCGACCTGCATGACACCATGGCCCGCCTCGGCACGGTGATGCAGACCATGGTGACGGGCCTGCGCGAGATCCTGATGACCCGCGCCAGCATCAAATCGGAATTCCGCATCCAGCAGACGGTGATCGCCCGGGGCGACAACAACCCTCTGAAATTCTCCATCAGCCCGGAACAGGCGATGGAGGCACTGGTGCGCCCGCCCACCAAGGGCTACCTTGCCGCCGATGCCGCCGCGCGGCAAGCGCTGGACGACATCAAGGCCCACGAGGTCGCGGTGATGGCCGCGATGGAGGCGGCGCTGAAGGGCATCCTGAAACAGCTTTCTCCCGACATGCTCGAAACGCAGATCACCGGCGGCGGAGGGCTGTCCGGCCTGTTGCAGGGAAAAAAGGCCCGCTATTGGGACGTCTACGAAACCATGTACGGACGCATCGCCGATCAGGCGGAAACCGAATTTCACGACCTGTTCGGACGCGAATTCGCCCGCGCCTATCAGGCCCAGCTGGACCGCCTGAAATGAAGGACTGCGCGTAATGACATGGGATGCCAAGGTTTTGTGGAACGAGGGACTGTTCCTGCAACCCCACCACTTCCAGCAGGCAGACCGCCACACTGAGGCGCTGATTGCCGGGCTGGCCGGTCGGCTGACCCCCTACGGGTGGGGGCTCAGCGAGGTGCGGATCGACCGCGACGTGCTGAAGATCGGCCAGTTCGCCCTGACATCCGCCAGCGGGCTCACCCCCGACGGCACCGTGTTCCGCGTGCCCGATTCCGACGATCATCCCCCGGCACTGGACGTGCCGCCCGACACCCGGGATTGCGTCGTCTACCTGTCGGTGCCGCAGCGCCGTCAGGGCGCGCCGGAGGTCGATATGACCGGCAGCGAACTGTCCGCCGCCCGCCTGCGCCCGGGCGAGATCGACGTGACCGACACCACCGTGCGCGGCGGCACGTCCGCCCGCCTTGCCGTGGTCAAGCTGCGGCTGCAATTCGCGGTGGACGTGGACGATCTGGCCGACCGGCTGACGATCCCCGTCGCCCGCATCATAGAGGTGCGCGCCGATCGGGAGGTGATCCTCGACGACGGCTTCGTCCCCTCCTGCCTCGACATCCGGGCCGCCGGGCCGCTCTCGGGCTTTCTGGGCGAACTTGAGGGGATGCTGAACCACCGCATCACCGCCCTTGCCGGGCGGCTGACGGCGGGATCGGGGGTTAAGGGCGCGGCCGAGATCCAGGACTTCCTGCTGCTGATGGCGATCAACCGCGCGCTGCCGCTGTTCCGCCACTTCACCGGCTGCGATCATCTGCACCCGGTCCAGCTATACCGCGCCGCGATCCAGCTTGCCGGCGAGCTTGCCACCTTCATGGCGGCGAACAGGAAACCCGCGCAATATCCAAGCTATCAGCACCACGATCTCAGCGCGACGTTCCGCCCGGTGATCCGCGATCTGCGCCAGTATCTGTCGGCGGTGCTGGAACAGGGCGCCGTCGCGATCCCGATCGAGCCGCGCAAATTCGGAATTTCGGTGGGGGTGATCGCCGACCGCAAGCTGATCGGCAACGCGCAGTTCGTGCTGGCCGTTGCCGCCGATCTGGCGCTGGAAAAGATCCGCCGCCATTTCGCCGGCCAGGCCAAGGTCGGTCCTGTCGAGGAGATCCGCCAGCTGGTCAATTCCGCGCTGCCGGGGATCGACCTGCGCCCGCTGCCCGTGGCGCCGCGCCAGATCCCCTATCATTCCGATGTGGTCTATTTCGAGGTGGACGGCGCCAGTCCCTACTGGGGCAAGATGACCACGTCGGGCGGGATCGCGGTGCATGTGTCGGGCGATTATCCGGGGCTGAAGATGGAGCTTTGGGCGATCCGTCAGGGTTGATCCGGGCGCAAGGAGAACAGGCCGATGGCCGACGAAGACCCCTTTGCCGAACCAGATGACACCGACCGCACGGTGATCCGCCCCAATCCGGGCGGGCGG
>JBGTLJ010000317.1:0-3716 GCA_041744175.1 Oceaniglobus sp.
CCGTGCCCTGGACCTTGCCCGCAGGGACACATCGAAGGGCTCGCTCTCGATCAAACTGAAGCGAGCAGGCTGGAGCGACGCGTTTCTTCTCAGCCTTCTCAATCAGTTGGCAGCGTCATGAGCCAAACGCGATTGCCCTGCTGCGCCCGCAAGAATGAAAGCTGTAGACCGTTTCATACATATTTTTCCTGATTTGTAGAGAGTAAAACTAATTTTTGGCAAAAAGCACGCCTGTGGGATCACTAGCCGCCTGCTACAAATCCATCAGCAACCGGCGCGGGTCTTCCAGCGCCTCTTTCACCCGGACGAGGAATGTCACCGCGCCCTTGCCGTCGACAATCCGGTGATCATACGAAAGGGCGAGGTACATCATCGGGCGGATCTCCACCTTGCCATTGATCGCCATCGGGCGGTCCTGGATCTTGTGCATCCCGAGGATGCCCGATTGCGGCGGGTTCAGGATCGGCGAGGACATGAGCGAGCCGTAGACGCCGCCGTTGGAGATCGTGAACGTGCCGCCCTGCATCTCGGCCATCGACAGTTTGCCGTCGCGGGCCTTGGCGCCCATTTCGGCGATGGCCTTTTCGATGCCGGCAAAGGACATGGCGTCGCAATCGCGGATCACCGGCACCACAAGTCCGGTGGGCGTGCCTGCGGCGATGCCCATGTGGACGAAGTTCTTGTAGACCACGTCGGTGCCGTCGATTTCGGCGTTGACCTCCGGCACCTCGTTAAGCGCGTGGACGCAGGCCTTGGTGAAGAACGACATGAACCCCAGCTTGACCCCGTGCTTTTTCAGGAACAGGTCCTTGTAGTCGTTGCGCAGGTCCATGACCTCGGTCATGTCGACCTCGTTGTATGTGGTCAGCATGGCGGCGGTGTTCTGACTGTCCTTCAGACGCCTGGCGATGGTCTGGCGCAGGCGGGTCATCTTGACCCGCTCCTCGCGGTCCGCATCCGATGCGGCCACCGGTGCGCGTTTCTGGGCAGGCTGGGCGGGCACGCTCTGCGCAGCAGGCGGGGCGCCGCCTGCCAGCGCCTTCATCACGTCCTCTTTCATCACCCGGCCATCCTTGCCGGTGGCGCTCACCGCATCGCGGGACACGCCCTTTTCCGCCATCATCTTCTTGGCCGACGGCGCGTCCTCCATATCCGTCCTGGCGTCTGCATCGGTGTCGGTGTCGGGGGCGGGGGCGTCGGCGGTTGCCTTGCCATAGCCGCCGGGCCGTTCGCTCGTCTTTGGCGTTCCCTCGTCGGCGGAATGTGGTTGACCCTCGCCGCCGTGGGTCATCGTGGCCAGCTTGCCGTTGGCCTGAACGGTGTCGCCTTCCCTGGCCAGGATTTCGCCCAGCACGCCGGCGGCGGGGGACGGCACCTCGACACTGACCTTGTCTGTCTCCAGCTCGCACAGCATCTCGTCGGCCTCGACGCTGTCGCCGGTCTTCTTGAACCAGGTGGACACCGTCGCCTCGGTCACGGATTCGCCCAGGGTCGGGACCATGATGTCGACGCTCTGCGCGGTCTCCTCGGATTTCGGTTCGGGCGTCGGTTCGGGCTCAGGATCGGATTTCGCGTCCTGCTCCGCCACCTTTTCCGTCGCCTCGGCCTTCGGGCGCACCTCTTCGGCGCCGGCGTTGCCCTCTTCGGCGATGGTGGCCAGCAGGGCGTCGACGCCCACCGTGTCACCCTCCGCCGCGACCAGTTCGGCCAGCTTGCCCGCCACGGGCGACGGAACCTCCACCGTCACCTTGTCGGTTTCCAGTTCGCAGAGCATTTCGTCGACGGCCACCGTATCCCCGGGTTTCTTGAACCAGGTGGCGACGGTGGCTTCAGTGACGGATTCACCCAGGGTGGGCACGCGGACTTCGGTTGCCATGGTCTTGCTATCCTTCCAGGCCAAGTGCGGCGGCCACGAGGGCGGCCTGTTGTGCTTTGTGTTGCGACGCGAGCCCTGTGGCGGGCGACGCGGACGTGGCGCGTCCGGCATATTCAGGGCGGGTGCGGGCCGCCTTGATCCGGCTCAGCACCCATTCGATGTTCGGTTCGATGAAGGTCCAGGCGCCCTGGTTCTTGGGTTCTTCCTGGCACCAGACCATTTCGGCGCCCTTGAAGCGTTCCAGCTCGTTCACCATGGATTTGGCCGGGAACGGATAGAACTGTTCGACCCGCAGGATATAGACGTCGTCCAGACCTTCGGCGTCGCGCCTTTCCAGCAGGTCGTAATAGACCTTTCCCGCGCACATGACCACGCGCCTGATCTCGGCGTCGGGTTTCAGCGTCAGGTCGGAATTGCCGAACTGGGCGTCGTCCCAGAGCACCCGGTGAAAGCTGCTGCCGGTCTGGAAATCTTCGGCCCGGCTGACGGCCATCTTGTGGCGCAACAGGGATTTAGGCGTCATCATGATCAGCGGCTTGCGATAGCTTCGGTGCAGCTGGCGACGCAGGATGTGGAAATAGTTCGCCGGTGTGGTGCAGTTTGCGACGATCCAGTTGTCCTGTCCGCACATCTGCAGGAAGCGTTCCAGCCGCGCCGACGAATGTTCGGGCCCTTGCCCTTCATAGCCGTGGGGCAGCAGGCAGACGAGCCCGGACATCCGCAGCCATTTGCTTTCGCCCGAGGATATGAATTGGTCGAACATGATCTGCGCGCCGTTGGCGAAATCGCCGAACTGCGCCTCCCAGAGGGTCAGGGCGTTGGGTTCGGCCAGGGAATAGCCATACTCGAACCCCAGCACCGCGTATTCCGACAGCATGGAATCGATGACCTCAAAGTTCGACTGTCCCTCGCGGATGTGGTTGAGGGGATAGTGGCGGTCCTCTGTCTGCTGGTTGACGATGGCCGAATGGCGCTGGGAAAACGTGCCGCGCGCGCTGTCCTGTCCCGACAGGCGTACGGGATAGCCCTCGAGCAGGAGCGAGCCGAAGGCCAGCGATTCGGCCGTGGCCCAGTCGAAGCCCTCGCCGGTGTCGAACATCTGTTTCTTGGCATCGAGCAGGCGGTCGATGGTCTTGTGGGTGGCAAAGCCGTCGGGCACCGATGTCAGGGCCGCGCCGATGTCGTCGAACGCCGCCTTGTTGATGGCGGTCTTGCCGCGCTGGTACTTGTTGCCCTGTTTGTCCAGATGCGACCAGCGGCCGTCCAGCCAGTCGGCCTTGTTGGGCCGGTAGTCCTTTCCCGCCTCGAATTCGTCGTTCAGGTAGGACTGGAACTTGGCCTTGGCATCCTCGATCTCGCCCTCTGGGATCAGCCCGTCCTTGATGAGGCGGTCGGTGTAGAGGGTCAGCGTCGTTTTCTGCTTCTTGATCTTCTGGTACATCTGGGGGTTGGTGAACATCGGCTCATCGCCTTCGTTGTGACCGAAGCGACGATAGCAGATGATGTCGAGCACCACGTCCTTGTGGAATTTCTGGCGGAATTCGGTGGCGACCTTGGCGGCATGCACCACCGCTTCGGGATCGTCGCCGTTGACATGGAAGATCGGCGATTCCACCACCAGCGCGTTGTCCGTCGGATAGGGGGATGAGCGCGAGAAATGCGGCGCGGTGGTAAAGCCGATCTGGTTGTTCACCACCACATGCATCGTCCCGCCGGTGCGGTGGCCGCGCAGGCCCGAGAGCGCGAAGCATTCCGCCACCACGCCCTGACCGGCGAAGGCGGCGTCGCCATGCAGCAGGATCGGCAGCACCTTGGTGCGTTCGGTGTCGTTCATCTGCGC
>JBGTLJ010000318.1:0-10203 GCA_041744175.1 Oceaniglobus sp.
GCACGCGCGCTTCAAGCTGTGCTTCCAGGCTCAGCGGCACATGGACCGCCATCTGGTCGCCGTCAAAATCGGCGTTGAATGCCGCACAGACCAGCGGGTGAAGCTGGATCGCCTTGCCCTCGATCAGGATGGGCTCGAACGCCTGAATGCCCAGACGGTGCAGGGTCGGCGCGCGGTTCAGCATGACCGGGTGTTCGCGGATCACCTCATCAAGGATGTCCCACACCTCGGGGCGTTCCTTTTCCACCAGCTTCTTGGCCTGCTTGACGGTGCTGCTCAGCCCCTTCGCCTCAAGCCGCGAATAGATGAACGGCTTGAACAGCTCGAGCGCCATCTTCTTTGGCAACCCGCACTGGTGAAGTTTCAGTTCCGGCCCCGTCACGATGACCGAACGGCCCGAGAAATCGACCCGCTTGCCCAGAAGGTTCTGGCGGAACCGCCCCTGCTTGCCCTTCAGCATGTCCGACAGCGATTTCAACGGACGCTTGTTGGCCCCGGTGATCACCCGGCCACGACGGCCGTTGTCGAAAAGTGCGTCAACGGATTCCTGCAACATGCGCTTTTCGTTGCGCACGATGATGTCGGGCGCGCGCAATTCGATCAGCCGCTTGAGACGGTTGTTGCGGTTGATGACCCGGCGGTAGAGGTCATTGAGGTCGGACGTGGCAAAGCGGCCCCCGTCCAGCGGCACCAGCGGACGCAGTTCCGGCGGGATCACCGGGACGACGGTCAGGATCATCCATTCCGGGCGGTTGCCGGAATCAAGGAACGACTCGACGATTTTCAGACGCTTGATGATCTTCTTGGGCTTGAGTTCGCCGGTCGCCTCTTTCAGCTCCTCGCGCAGACGGTCGGCCTCTGCCTCGAGGTCGATCATCGACAGCATCTCGCGGATCGCCTCGGCGCCGATGTTGGCGGTGAACGCGTCCATGCCATAGGCATCCTGGGCGTCCATGAACTCTTCTTCGTTCAGCATCTGGCCATAGGTCAGATCGGTGAGGCCCGGCTCGATCACCACGTAGTTCTCGAAATAGAGCACCCGCTCCAGATCGCGCAGGGTCATGTCCAGCATCAGGCCGATGCGCGACGGGAGCGATTTCAGGAACCAGATGTGGGCGACAGGCGAGGCAAGCTCGATATGGCCCATGCGTTCGCGGCGGACCTTTTGCAGCGTCACCTCGACACCGCATTTTTCGCAGACTACGCCGCGATACTTCATCCGCTTGTACTTGCCACACAGGCACTCGTAATCCTTGATCGGACCGAAGATGCGCGCGCAGAACAGCCCGTCACGCTCGGGCTTGAACGTGCGGTAATTGATGGTTTCCGGCTTCTTGATCTCGCCGAATGACCAGCTCAGGATCCGCTCGGGCGACGCGAGCGAGATCTTGATCTCGTCGAACGTCTTGGGGGCGGCGATCGGGTTGAACGGGTTGCTTGTCAGTTCCTGGTTCATCGTTTTTCCTTGCGAAAAGGGGATAAGGGCGCGGAGGGGGAAATGGCAAAGACGGGATGCAACCCCATCCTACGGATGACCCGCAGAATGGAATTTCATCCCGTCGCGCCTATTCCTCGCCCTCTTCCGCATCCAGGAGTTCCATGTTGAGACCCAGACCGCGGACCTCCTTGACGAGCACGTTGAACGATTCCGGCACGCCGGCCTCGAAGTTGTCCTCGCCCTTGACGATGCTCTCATAGACCTTCGTGCGTCCGGCCACGTCATCGGATTTCACCGTCAGCATCTCCTGCAAGGTGTAGGCGGCGCCATAGGCCTCCAGCGCCCAGACCTCCATCTCGCCGAAGCGCTGACCGCCGAACTGCGCCTTGCCGCCCAGCGGTTGCTGGGTCACGAGGCTGTAGGGCCCGGTAGAGCGCGCGTGGATCTTGTCATCCACAAGGTGGTGCAGTTTCAGCAGGTACTTGACCCCCACCGTCACCTTGCGGCTGAATTCCTCGCCGGTGCGCCCGTCGAACAGCCGTGACTGGCCCGACGTGTCGAACCCCGCCCGCGTGAGGCTGTCGTTCACATCCGCCTCTTTCGCGCCATCGAAGACCGGAGTGGCGATGGGCACCCCGCGGGTCACGCTTGAGGCCGCCTCGACAAGCCGCTCTTCGTCCATGTCGTGCAGGACCTCGTCGTGGACGTCCTGTCCGTAGGCGATCTTCATCGCCTCGCGTACCGGCGTCAGATCGCCGCTGCGCCGGTAGTCACCCAGCGCATCGTCGATCTTGATCCCCAGACCGCGCGCGGCCCAGCCCATGTGGGTTTCCAGGATCTGTCCGACGTTCATGCGCGACGGCACGCCCAGCGGGTTCAGCACGAAATCGACCGGAGTGCCGTCTTCGAGGAACGGCATGTCCTCCATCGGCACCACCTTGGAGATCACGCCCTTGTTGCCGTGCCGACCGGCCATCTTGTCGCCCGGTTGCAGCTTGCGTTTCACCGCCACGAACACCTTGACCATCTTCATCACGCCGGGGGGCAGATCGTCGCCCCGGCGCACCTTTTCGACCTTGTCCTCGAACCGGGCATCCAGGGTCTTTTTCTGGATGTCGAACTGGGCGTGCAGCGCCTCGACCTGGGCGGCTTCCTGTTCCTGCGACAGGGCAAGCTGCCACCACTGGCCGCGGGTCAGCTGTTGGTCCAGCAGATCGGCGGTGATGGTCGAACCGGGCTTGACGCCCCTCGGACCTTTCACCGCCTCCTTGCCCTCGATCATCGAGCGCAGGCGTGCATAGATGTTGCGTTCCAGGATTGTCAGCTCGTCGTCACGGTCACGCGCCAGCCGTTCAACCTCTTCGCGTTCGATCTGCAACGCACGCTCGTCCTTTTCGACACCGTGACGGTTGAAGACCCGCACCTCCACCACCGTGCCGAAATCGCCCGGCGGCAGCCGCAGGGAGGTGTCGCGTACATCGGATGCCTTTTCGCCGAAGATCGCGCGCAGCAGCTTCTCCTCGGGCGTCATCGGGCTTTCGCCCTTCGGGGTGATCTTGCCCACGAGGATGTCGGCCGGACCGACCTCGGCACCGATATAGACGATGCCGGCCTCGTCCAGATTGCGCAGCGCCTCTTCGCCCACATTCGGAATGTCGCGGGTGATTTCTTCCGGCCCGAGCTTGGTATCCCGCGCCGCCACCTCGAATTCGTCGATATGGATCGAGGTGAACACGTCCTCGCGGGTGATCCGCTCGGAAATCAGGATGCTGTCCTCGTAGTTGTAGCCGTTCCACGGCATGAACGCGACGACCACGTTCTTGCCGAGGGCCAGTTCACCCATGTCGGTGCTGGGTCCGTCGGCGATCACCTCGCCGCCGCGGACCTGGTCGCCGACCTTCACCAGCGGACGCTGGTTGATGCAGGTGTTCTGGTTCGACCTCTGGAACTTGCGCAGCCGATAGATGTCGACGCCGGCATCGCCCAGCTCCAGACCCTCTGTGGCGCGCACCACGATCCGGGTCGCGTCAACCTGGTCGATCACGCCGCCGCGGCGCGCCATGATCGCGGCACCGCTGTCGCGTGCGACGACCTCTTCGATGCCGGTGCCCACGAACGGCGCCTCTGCCTGCAACAAGGGCACGGCCTGACGCTGCATGTTCGACCCCATCAACGCGCGGTTTGCGTCGTCGTTTTCAAGAAACGGGATCAGCGACGCGGCGACCGACACCAGCTGTTTCGGCGACACGTCGATCAGATCGACGGATTCCCGCGGGGCCAGCATGTAGTCGCCGGACTGGCGGGTGCTGACAAGCTCGTTCACGAAGCCCATGTTCTCGTCGAGATTGGCGTTGGCCTGCGCCACGGTATGGCGCATTTCCTCGGTCGCGGACATGTAGTGCACTTCGTCCGTGACACGGCCATCCTTGACGACCCGGTAGGGGGTTTCGATGAAGCCGTACTTGTTGACCCGCGCGAAGGTCGCAAGGCTGTTGATCAGGCCGATGTTCGGCCCCTCGGGCGTTTCGATTGGGCACATCCGGCCATAATGGGTCGGGTGCACGTCGCGCACCTCGAACCCGGCGCGTTCGCGGGTCAGACCGCCCGGCCCAAGGGCCGAGAGACGGCGCTTGTGTGTCACCTCGGACAGGGGATTGGTCTGGTCCATGAACTGCGACAGCTGCGAGGACCCGAAGAATTCGCGCACGGCGGCGGCGGCGGGTTTGGCGTTGATCAGATCCTGCGGCATCACCGTGTCGATCTCGACCGACGACATGCGTTCCTTGATCGCGCGCTCCATCCGCAGCAGGCCGACGCGGTACTGGTTCTCCATCAACTCACCGACCGAGCGCACCCGGCGGTTGCCCAGATGGTCGATATCGTCGATGTCGCCACGCCCGTCGCGCAGATCACAAAGCGCCTTGATGCAGGCGACGATATCCTCGCGGCGCAGGGTGCGCTGGGTATCCTCGGCATCCAGATCCAGACGCATGTTCATCTTGACCCGGCCAACGGCCGACAGATCATAGCGTTCGGGATCGAAGAACAGCGTGTTGAAAAGGTTCGATGCCGCCTCGACCGTCGGCGGCTCGCCCGGACGCATTACGCGGTAGATGTCCATGAGAGCGGTGTCGCGTCCCATGTTCTTGTCCACCGCCATGGTGTTGCGCATGTAGGGGCCGTGGATGATGTTGTCGATGTCGAGGCACGGAATCTCGGTGATGCCGGCATCCACCAGATCTTTCAGCGTGCCGCCCGACACCTCGCCGTGCTTGTCCAGCTCCCAGGTCAGCTCGTCCCCGGCCTCGACGAAGATCGCGCCGGTTTCCTCGTCGATGATGTCCTTGGCGACATAGCGCCCGACGATCTGGTCGAACGGGATCAGCAGTTCGGTGACACGGCCATCGTCGATCAGCTGTTTCACCGCGCGGGGCGTGATCTTCTTGCCCACCTCGGCGATCACCTCGCCGGTGGCGGCATCCACCAGATCGTGGCCCGGCCGGGTCCCGCGCACCCGCTCCGGAAAGAATTTCGTGACCCAGCCTTTATCCTTTTTCAACGAAAAGGTGACAGTGTCGTAATAGGCGTCCATGATCGCCTCCTGATCCAGCCCGAGGGCGTAGAGCAGGGTGGTCACGGGCAGCTTGCGGCGGCGGTCGATGCGGCAGAACACGATGTCCTTGGCGTCGAATTCGAAGTCGAGCCAGGAGCCGCGATAGGGAATGATGCGGCAGGCGAACAGCAGCTTGCCGCTTGAGTGGGTCTTGCCCTTGTCGTGGTCGAAGAACACGCCGGGCGAGCGGTGCATCTGCGACACGATGACGCGTTCCGTGCCGTTCACGATGAACGTGCCGTTGTGGGTCATCAGGGGCATGTCGCCCATGAACACGTCCTGTTCCTTGATGTCCTTGACGGACTTGGCGCCGGTGTCGTCATCCGTGTCGAAGACGATCAGCCGCAGCGTCACCTTGAGCGGCCCGGCATAAGTCATGTCGCGCTGCTGGCATTCCTCGACATCATATTTCGGCTTTTCCAGTTCGTATTTCACGAATTCCAGAACCGCAGTCTCGTTGAAGTCCTTGATCGGAAAGACCGACTGGAACACGCCCTTGATGCCTTCGCCGTCCATCGGGATGTCCTGATCGCCGGAACGCAGGAACAGATCGTAGGAGGATTTCTGAACCTCGATGAGGTTGGGCATTTCCAGCACTTCACGGATCTTGCCGTAGTACTTGCGCAGACGTTTCTGTCCGAGGAATGTCGATGCCATGTAGCGTCACCTTTTCTTTTCGCAGGCGATCCGTCGGTGGGCGGCGGCGGAAGGCCCTCACGAAACAGCGGGTTCAGATCCATACCTGGCCATCATCCCACAGACGGCCTCCCGATCCTGAACCGCGGCTTGGGAAGGGCTGAACCGATCAGCCCTTCCCGAGACGCGGCAGGCTGGCCCCGGATTGCCCCGGAACCAGCCCATTGCTGTACTTCAGCCGCAAGACGGGGTGAACCCCATCCTGCGACCGACGCTTACTTCAGTTCGACCTCGGCTCCGGCTGCTTCCAGCTTGGCCTTGATGTCCTCGGCTTCGGATTTCGAAACCTGCTCCTTCACGGCCTTGCCGCCGGCCTCGACCAGATCCTTGGCCTCTTTCAGGCCCAGTCCGGTGATGCTGCGCACTTCCTTGATCACGTTGATCTTCTGCGCACCGGCCGCCTTGAGGATGACATCGAATTCTGTCTGCTCTTCCGCGGCCTCGGCGGCACCCGCGGCGGGGCCGGCCATCATCACGGCACCGCCTGCGGCGGGCTCGATTCCATACTCGTCCTTGAGGATGGTTTTCAGTTCTTGTGCCTCGAGAAGGGTCAGACCCACGATCTCTTCAGCCAGTTTTTTAAGATCAGCCATTTTGCTTTCCGTTCATTAAGATGTGTTCCAGCGTGCGGTATGACAACCCCATGCCGATCCATGTGTTGCCTACGCGGCTTCGCCACGTTCCTCGATGGTGGTAAAGATGCTTGCGATGTTGCTTGCTGGCGCGCCAATGGCCCCGGCGATGTTTGCGGCAGGCGCGGCGATGCAACCCACGATCGAAGCGATAAGCTCCTCCCGCGAGGGCAAGGCGGCGACGGCTTTGACACCGGCAGGATCCAGCGCCGTTCCGCCCATGGTGCCGCCGAGAATCTGAAACTTCGGATTCCCCTTGGCATAATCCTCGGCCACCTTGGCTGCCGCCACGGGATCCTCGGAATAGGACAGAACGGTCATGCCCGTGAGAAGATCGGCCATAGCGGCCGACGGTTTCCCCTCAAGGGCGATCTTGGCGAGCTTGTTCTTGGCAACGCGCACGGATCCGCCTGCTTCGCGCATCTTGGCGCGCAGATCCTGCATTTCGGCAACTGTCAGACCGGCATAGTGGGCAACCACGACGACGCCAGAGCTTTCGAAGATCTGGCCGAGTTCCTCGACCACTTTCTCTTTTTGGGCTCTATCCAAAGTTTCACTCCAAGTTCGGACGGGCGGACCCGCCGTTTGAGGGATTACCCCCTCGGCTCTGATTGGCGCACCGCGTGGGGCGCCAAAGTCCTTGATGAACGGGGCGAAGGCAAAGCGACCCAAGAAAACCTCAGGAAAGTTCGACTGTCTCCCGTCTATGGCTGGGTATTAAGATCAACTCACGATCACCGGCCGTCTCGGACGAAATAACGGGGCACCGAATCCCGGCCCCCCGCGCGTGGCGTTGATAGTACGATGCGGCAGGGATGCCAAGCCCGATCTCGCGCCCATTGCGGGTCCGTACGGCACCGGGGGCATTCCCCGGTCCCGATGGGTGAGCCGCAAGGCTGCAACGCGAACAGGTTCGCCGACCGGTCGCGATGCCTCAGTTGCCGGTGGCGTTCGACACGTCGACCGTCACGCCCGGCCCCATGGTGGAGGTGAGGTTCACCGCCCGCATGTAGGTTCCCTTTGCCCCGGCCGGTCTGGCCTTGCTGACCGCATCGACAAAGGCGCGGATGTTTTCGGCCAGCTTGGCCTCGTCGAACGACGCCTTGCCGACGCCGGCATGGACCACACCGGCCTTTTCCGCCTTGAACTGGACCTGTCCGCCCTTCGCGGCTTCGACGGCCTCCTTGACGTCCATCGTGACGGTGCCGATCTTAGGGTTCGGCATCAAATTGCGCGGGCCCAGGATCTTGCCCAGACGTCCCACGACCGGCATCATGTCGGGCGTGGCGATGCAGCGGTCGAAATCGATCTTGCCGCCCTGCACCGCTTCCATCAGATCCTCTGCACCGACAATGTCGGCTCCGGCTGCCGTCGCCTCTTCGGCCTTGGCGCCACGGGCGAACACCGCCACGCGCACCGTCTTGCCGGTCCCGTTCGGGAGCGTCACCGTGCCGCGCACCATCTGATCGGCGTGGCGTGGATCGACGCCAAGGTTCAGCGAGATCTCGATCGTCTCGTCGAACTTGGCCCTGGCGTTGGATTTCACCAGCGCAACGGCCTCTTCGACCGAAAGGTTGGTCTTGCCGGCGACGGCGTTGCGGGCGGCTGTCGTGCGTTTTCCGTGCTTTGCCATCTTACTTGACCTCGATGCCCATGGAGTTGGCGGAGCCAACGATGATCTTCATTGCCGCTTCGACGTCCACCGCGCTCAGATCCTTCATCTTCGCCTCGGCGATCTCGCGGACCTGCTTGACGGTGACGCTGGCCACAACGTTGCGGCCCGGCATCGGCGATCCCTGCGGGCGGTTGCGCTTGCCCACCGGTTTCAGACCCGCGGCCTTTTTCAGGTAATAAGACGCCGGCGGAGTCTTGATCTCCATCGTGAACGACTTGTCCTGATAATAGGTGATGATCGTCGGACAGGGGGCGCCCGGTTCCATCTCCTGGGTCTTGGCGTTGAACGCCTTGCAGAATTCCATGATGTTGATGCCGCGCTGACCCAGTGCGGGCCCCACGGGCGGCGACGGGTTGGCGGCACCCGCCTTGATCTGCAGCTTGAGGCTGCCGATTTTCTTCTTGGCCATTGGCCTTACTCCTTACAACGGCCCGGGGCGCGCCCGCGGACCTTCTGGTTGTCGTGGTGCGGTCAGGGGCCGCGGCCCCGCGCCTTCCACGAAGGCACGCTAGCCCCTCTTGGTGACCTGCGTGAATTCAAGCTCGACCGGGGTTGCCCGGCCGAAGATGGACACCGTGACCTTGAGCCTCTGGTGGTCGTCGTCGACGCTGTCCACCATGCCCTCGAAGCCCTCGAACGGACCGTCGTTCACCGAAACCTTTTCGCCGATGTCGAAAGAGATCAGGGTGCGCGGAGAATTCTCGTTCTCCTCGACCCGGTTCAGGATCTGGTTCACCTCGGCGTCGCGCATGGGCATCGGGCGGCCCTGCGGCCCCAGAAACCCGGTGACGCGGTTGATCGAATTGATCAGGTGATAGCCCTGATCGGACATCTCCATCCGCACCAGGACATAGCCTGGCATAAACCGGCGTTCGGTCGGCACCTTCTTGCCGCGCCGCACCTCGATCACCTCTTCGGTGGGAACCAGAACCTCTTCGATCTCGTCCCCGAGGCCCTTTTCGATCACTTCGGTGCGAATCTGCTCGGCGATCTTCTTTTCGAAATTCGACAGCACGCTTACCGAATACCAACGCTTCGCCATATCGCGGTCGCCTTTCCGTCCATCGGACCCGGGCCCGATCTGTCCACTTTCCGGAGCGGAAACCCGCCCAGCCAAACACAAAAGGGGCGCGCCGCACGAATCCGGGCACGCCAACCTTGAGTGGATTTACCGCTTAGCGTCCCAATCCACCGGGATCAAGTCCAGATCAGCCGAACATTCCCAGCAGGAACTGGAGCCCCGTGCGGATCACGAAATCCACGAAGAAGAAAAAGATCGCCGTTAGGGTCGCCATGATGAACACCATCACCGTGGTCAGAACGACCTCGCGGCGGGTCGGCCAGACGACCTTGGCGACCTCGGCGCGCACCTGCTGGATGAACTGGATCGGGTTGGTCTTGGTGGCCATGGTGATGATCCTTCATGACATGTGCGCGAAACGCAGCCGGAAACGTTGAGCGGACCCCAGTAATCGCGGCCCGTTCGCCAGGGCGCGCGAAACCCCTTTATGGTGACTGCAACTCCGGGTGCAGGTCGCGGCAGATGCGCAGTTTCCTGCTATAACTGGCAGGGGCTGGGGGACTCGAACCCACGACCCTCGGTTTTGGAGACCGATGCTCTACCAACTGAGCTAAGCCCCTGCGCCGGAGGTTGGGTAGTGCCATTCCGGCGGGAAATCAAGGCGGGAAATCGGAGCGAGGATCGTCGGGCAACGACGCTGCGCCCGATGCCGGTGCGACATTCGCCGCGGGCATGTCTCGACGGACACGGCAACAGCAATCCGGAACCACAGACGCACCTGCCGTCTCTGCGCAAAGGACGGCACGGCAGACAGGACAATCATTCCGGTCGTGGCGGGCCAAGCGTGCCGCGTTGCACGAACTGCGTGTCGAGCCGGACGCTCGCAGCCGAGGCATCGCCGGAAATCCGCGCCAGCAGGACCTGCGCCGCGCGTTGCCCCATTTCGATCTGCGGAACGCGCACGGTGCTCAGCGCGGGAAACACGGCCGAGGCGAGGGCGATGTCGTCGAAGCCGACAATGGACTGGGCGTCCGGCACGGCGATGCCCCGCGCCCGCGCCGCAATGAGGATCGCCGTCGCCAGCACATCGTTGCCGCAGATGATCGCGGTCGGGGGCGCGGGGTTTTC
>JBGTLJ010000319.1:0-2550 GCA_041744175.1 Oceaniglobus sp.
AGGGCGGCCCGCCCCCGGGCCTGCGCGCGGCGACGGCGGTGCTGGACGGGCTGGATAAACCGGCCCGCTGAACGCAATGTCCCGGCTTCTTTTTCGTCGCAATAACTCCCGCCGGAGGCTCCGCCGCCGGCCCCGCCCGCTACCTTCAGCCGTTCGCGGAGCCGGTGAACCGCCCGGCGTCCTCGGCGGCGCGGCGGATCGCGTTCGACTTGTTGACCGTCTCCTCGAACTCGGCCTCGGGGTCGCTGTCATGGACCACGCCGCCGCCCGCCTGGATGTACAGAACCGCGTCCTTCAGCACCGCGGTGCGCAACGCGATGCACATGTCCATGTCACCCCCGGCGCTGAAATACCCCACGCCGCCACCATAGACGCCGCGCTTTTCGGGCTCCAGCTCGTCGATGATCTGCATCGCCCGGACCTTGGGCGCGCCGGACACCGTGCCCGCGGGCATCCCCGCGAAGAACGCCGAAAGCGCGTCGTGATCCCCGGAAAGCTCGCCCACCACGTTCGACACGATGTGCATGACGTGGGAATACTTCTCGATCACGAACCGCTCCGTAGGGCGTACCGTCCCGATCTTCGCAACCCGTCCCACATCGTTGCGCCCCAGATCCAGCAGCATCAGATGCTCGGCGCATTCCTTTGGGTCGCTGAGCAAGTCCGCCTCGAGGGCACGGTCCTCTTCCGGGGTGGCGCCCCGGGGCCGGGTGCCCGCGATCGGCCTGATCGTGATCTCGCCTCCGAACACCCGCACCAGGATCTCTGGCGATGCCCCGATCACCTGAAACCCGCCGAAGTTGAAATAGAACATGAACGGCGACGGGTTGGTGCGCCGAAGCGACCGGTAGAGCGCGAAGGGCGGCAGCGCGAAGGGCACCGACCAGCGTTGCGACGGCACCACCTGGAATATGTCGCCCGCGCGGATGTACGCCTTGGCGCAGCGCACCGCGTCGAGATAGCCGTCATGGGTAAAGTTCGATACCGGCTCGGGGGCGGCCTGCTCCTCGCCCAGATCGCGCGACTGCCCGGCGGGCTGGCGTTCCAGATCGCGCACCGCGTCCATCACCCGTTCGGCAGCGCGGGCATAGGCGGCGCGCGCGCTCTGCCCGTTCCCGGCCCAGGCAGGCGCCACCACCGTGACCTCGCCCTTGACCCCGTCGAGAACCGCCACCACCGTCGGGCGCATCAGCACCGCGTCCGGCAGGCCCAGGGTGTCTGGGTTGACGTCCGGCAGATGCTCGATCAGCCGGATCATGTCATAGCCAAGGTATCCGAACAGCCCGGCGCTCGCGGCGGGCAGTCCCGCGGGCAGGTCGATCCGGCTTTCGGCGATCAGTGCGCGCAGAGCATCCAGCGGCGGCGTGTCCTGATCCTCCCAGGCGTCGGGATCGAACCTTGCCTGACGGTTGATCCGGGCGGCGGTGCCGTGGCATTGCCAGATCAGGTCGGGCTTCATGCCGATGATCGAATAGCGGCCGCGCACTTCGCCGCCGGTTACCGATTCAAGGATGAACGTGTCGCCCCGCGCCTCGCCCAGCTTCAGCATCAGCGATACCGGCGTGTCCAGATCCGCCGCCAGCCGGGCATAGACCAACTGATTCTCGCCCCGCGCGAACCCGGCCGCGAACGCGTCGAAGGACGGAACCAGCTGCATGTCAGGGAAACTGGGCGTTGACGGCGCTGATCGCCGACTGGTCCAGCGAGATCCCGGCCTGCCCCTCGATCGACCGGGTGAAAGCGTCGATCATGTCTTGGGCATAGCCCTGGGCGGTCTGTTCGGCAAACCCCTCGCGGATCACCGCCGCCTCGGGGTCGTCCAGATCGGGCGGATTCACCGCGTCCAGACGTACCAGGAACGCACCGCTGTCGTCGCCGATCACGGTCATGTCCCCCGGCGCCATGTCGAACACCGCCGTCACCATTTCGCCGGGTGTGTCTTCGATGAACGCGTCGCGCAGGGTGTCGGTGACGGCCACGGGGGCGGGGGTGGCCGTCAAAAGATCGGCGCCGCCCTCGATTTCGGCCTGCAAAGCCTCGGCCTGGGCACGCAGGGCCTTCGCAGTCTCGGCCGATTCCCACGCGGCGATCACCTCTACCCGGACCTCGTCGAAGGGTTGCAGGGCGGGTGGCACGATCTGATCGAGGCGCAGCGCCACGATCCCGCCATCCTCGAGCTGAATGATCTCGGGAAAATCGCCCGTTGCGGCGGCGTCGGCGGCGGCGCGGAATTCCTGATAGCCAGCGATCGGTTCGTCGTTCTGCTCGCCCAGCACGATGGTGCCCAGCTGCATCCGGGTGTCGGCGGCCAGCTCCTCCTGGGTCGCGCAGCCGGCCAGAAGATCGTCGACCGGCTCGATCTGTTCTCTCACCTGACGCCGCGCGGCGCCGTCGGCGAATTCGTCCTTCAGCCCTTCGCGCGCCTCATCGAAACTGGTTTCCTGCGCCGACAGGATGCCGTTGACCCGGATCAGCGCCGGGCCAAGATCGGTCTCCACCGGTCCCGCGACGCCGGGCCCGTCCAGCGCGAACACCGCATCCGCGGCCTGC
>JBGTLJ010000320.1:0-3855 GCA_041744175.1 Oceaniglobus sp.
GCGTTGCCGCCTGCCGCCGCCCGGTTGCGCGCCCGCGTCGCGCTGGTCCGGGCCGATGGCGCATCGCTGCCCGACATGTCGGATGGTGCGCTGATGAACGGTATCGCAGAGTGGCTTTTGCCCCACCTCGGCGGCATCGCATCGGCCGCACAGTGGAAGGCGTTCGATCCTACGCCCGCCCTGCGCGCGATGCTGGATCACGCGGCCATGCAGACGCTGGAGCGGATCGCGCCCTCGCATTTCACCACCCCCCTCGGGAATGCCATCGCAATCGACTACGACGGTGATGCCCCGACGGTGGAACTGCGCCTGCAGGAGCTTTTCGGCGTCACCGCGCACCCGGTGGTCGCGGGCAGGGCGCTGCGACTGATCCTGCTGTCCCCGGCCCGCCGTCCGGTGCAGACCACCATGGACCTGCTGGGGTTCTGGGCGACGTCCTATGGCGATGTGCGCCGCGACATGCGCGCGCGCTATCCCCGCCACCCCTGGCCACAGGATCCCACGGACGCGGCCCCCACCCTGCGCGCCAGACCGAGAAAGCGCTGAGTCCGCACCGCGGGACATGAAACTTGCTCGCTAACCGCACAACAGCCGACCTGCTCGTGGACCGCGCCCCTTTGGGCCTGCGCGCCAAAACACGCGGTGGTGAGGTCCTTGCCCCCCTCTCCGCTACGCTCCGGACACTGGCCAAACCGGCCGATCCGCCCTAAGACGGGTAAAACATCGGAGGCCGCCCCCTTGCAGATGCTCGAAACCCTTGCCGACGACCTTGCCCTCGAAGCCCTCGCCGCCGCCGACAGCAGTGGCGATGCGACCCTCGTCGAGCAGGTAGGCGACGTGCTGGGCGCCTCGTCCCAGACCCTGCAGGAGGCATACCTCACCGCCGTGCGCATCCGTCGCGCCGAGCGGCGCGCCCGGGCCCTGCTGGCGCCGTTCAAGCCGGGGCCCGAGACCTGACCGCAAGCCCGGGCGCCGCCGCAAACACGGCCCCCTGTTCGTTTTTGCACAGATACTGATTGCGCACCGGCCATCCCAGCGCACTGCCCTGCGGTCGCCCGCCAACCGCCCGCAGGGCGAAAGACATCGTGCGCGCGTCAGCGCCCATTCCTGTCAGACGCCCAGGCACCAACGCATGATCGCCTTCTGGGCGTGAAGGCGGTTCTCTGCCTCGTCGAAGATCACCGAACGGGGTCCGTCCATCACGGCGCTCGTCGCCTCGTCCTCGCGGTGCGCGGGCAGGCAGTGCATGAACAGGGCGTCGGGTTTTGCCGCCGCCATCAGCGCGTCGTTCACCTGATAGCCGCGCAGCTGGTTGTGGCGGCGTTCGCGCGCGCTCTGCGGATCATGCATGCTGACCCAGGTGTCGGTGACCACAAGATCCGCGCCCTGCACCGCCTTCATGGGATCCCGTTCGATGGTGATGAAGTCGCGCAACGCCGGATCCGGGTCAAGCGGCGGCGGACCGGTGAATGTCAGATCGAACCCGAACTGCCGTGCCGCATGGGCAAAGCTGGTGAACACGTTGTTGCCGTCGCCTGACCACACGACGCGGCGCCCGGCGATGGGGCCGCTGTGTTCCTCGAACGTCATCACGTCGGCCATGATCTGGCAGGGGTGGCTGGCGTTGGTCAGCCCGTTGATCACCGGCACGCTCGCGTATTCCGCCATGTCGAGCAGGGTCTGTTCCTCGAACGTGCGGATCATGATCAGATCGACGTAGCGCGACAGAACCCGCGCGGTATCGGCAATCGTCTCGCCGTGGCCAAGCTGCATGTCGGCGCCCGACAGCACCATGGTCTGGCCGCCCATCTGGCGCACGCCGACATCAAAGCTGACCCGGGTGCGGGTGCTCGGTTTTTCGAAGATCAGCGCGACCATGTGGCCCGCCAGCGGCTGTTCGGCGTCGGGGGTGCCGCGCAGCTGGCCTTTGCGCGCGCGCTTCATCGACAGGGCGCTGTCGATGATCTGCCGCAGGTCGGAAGGGGCCGTCTTGTCGATGTCGAGGAAGTTGGCCATGGAAGAAAACTCCGCCGGGGCGCATGGGGACCGCTGCCCCCGGACGCCCCGAAATCTTCGGGGGAACGCGTCACATTCAGGCAGCGTGGGCCTGCACCGATGCCGCCGCGCGGTCGAGCCTGGCGAGCGCCTCGGCGATGTCGTCGTCGGTCAGGGTGAGCGGCGGCAGGATCCGTACCACATTGTCGCCTGCGGGCACGGTCAGCAGGTGTTCGGCGTATCCCGCCGCGACGATGTCGGTGTTCGGCGCATGGCATTTCAGACCCAGGATCAGGCCCGCGCCGCGCACCGTCTCGAACACGCCGGGATGGCTGGCCACCAGAGATTCGAGTCCCTGGCGCAGCAGGCCCGCCTTGCGGTTGACCTCCGGCAGAAAGCCGGGATCGGTCATGATTTCCATCACCCGCGCACCGACAGCGCAGGCCAGGGGATTGCCTCCGTAGGTCGATCCGTGAGTGCCGACGGTCATCCCCGATGCCGCGTGTTCGGACGCCAGCACGGCACCCAGGGGAAAACCGCCGCCGATGCCCTTGGCCACCATCATGATGTCCGGGCTCACCCCGGCCCATTCGTGGGCGAACAGCTTGCCGGTGCGCCCCATGCCGCACTGCACCTCGTCGAAGATCAGCAGCACGCCGTGATAGTCGCAGCGGTCGCGCAATCCTCTGAGGCACTGGTCGGGTACCGCGCGGATGCCGCCTTCACCCTGCACCGGTTCGATGAGGATCGCCGCCGTGGTGTCGGTGATCGCGCTGCCAAGCGCCTCGTGATCGGCGAAGGGCAGGTTGACGAATCCGGGCAGCAGGGGGCCGAATCCCTTCGTCATCTTTTCCGACGCGGCGGCGGCGATCCCGGCAGAGGACCGTCCATGGAACGACCCCGAAAACGTGATGATGTCGGTCCGTTCCGGCGCGCCCGCGTCATAAAAATGCTTTCTCGCCATCTTGATGGCAAGCTCGCAGGCCTCGGTCCCCGAATTGGTGAAGAACACAGTGTCGGCGAAGGTGTTGTCGACCAGCAGATCGGCCAGTTTCTGCTGCGCGGGAATGGTATAGAGGTTGGAGACATGCCAGAGCGCCTGAGCCTGTTGTGTCAGCGCCTCGACCAGTTCGGGGTTGGCATGGCCCAGGGCGTTCACCGCGATGCCGGCGCCAAGATCAAGATAGCGCGCGCCGCCGGCTTCGGTCAGCCAGGCGCCTTCGCCCCTGACGAATGACAGGTCTGCGCGATTGTAGGTCGGCAAGATGGATGGGATCATCGGTTCGGTCCTTGGAACAAGACTGGCCCTTTGGTGGCCGTTCGGCGCGGAGCTGTCAACGAATTGCAGGAGGCGATGGACAACGGGCATGGCGCGGCCGTGCCCGGAGGGGCGCGATCAGCGTCGGCGTCGCAGGGTGATCTGGCGTGTCCGGTCCATGGGCTCAGCATAGGCCGGGGGCTGCGGTGTGTGAAGCGAAAGTTTTGCCCCTTGCCCCCGGAGCGCGGCGAAGCTTTGCCCCTTGCCCCCGGCGCGCCGCGCGCGCAACGATGCGCCCATGATCCCTCGGCCCTCCAACCCGCCCGTCGCCGTTGCCTTGATGCTGACGTCCACCGCGTTCATCGCCGCGACCACGGTTCTGGCCAAGGCGCTGGGCACCGACATGCTTGGGCCGGCACTGCACCCGTTGCAGATCAGCCACGGGCGGTTCCTGTTCGCGCTGACGGCGTTCTGCGCGGTCGCCGCCGTGATGCGGCCCCGGATCGTGGCGCCGGACCTGCGCCTGCATTCCGCCCGGTCGCTGTTCGGCTGGGGCGGGGTCAGCCTGATGTTTGCCGCGGTGGCGTTCATTCCGCTGTCTG
>JBGTLJ010000321.1:0-1570 GCA_041744175.1 Oceaniglobus sp.
ACCGTCAGCCCTGGCTGGCCGATCTGGCCGCACCGGGCAGCGTCACCTTGTTTCGCGATCCCGAACGCGATCTTCCGGTGACCGACCCCCACGGGCGGCAATTGACCATCGGGATGGGCTGTTTTCTGGAACTGATGGAAATGGCTGCGGCCAGCGAGGGGATTGGAGTGGAAACGACGTTGTTCCCCGATGGAACCGGGCCGCGCGATGCGGTGGCGCGGTGCCGTTTTGCGCCCGGAGGTGCACAGGCGGATCCGCTGTTCGCCCATGCAAAGGCGCGACGCAGCCACAAGGAGGCGTTCGAGCCCCGCGCGGTCGGCGCGGCTGCAGCGGCGGTGCTGAAACCCCATGCCGACATCGTTCTTGGCGGAGAGCGCGCCGAACGGGTGCGCGAGATCGCCCACCGGGCCTGGCTGGCCGAGGCTGCGACCCCTGCGGCCTGGCAGGAAAGCATCGATCTGCTGCGCATCGGGCGGGCCGAAATCGAGGCGAATCCCGACGGGATCGATGCCGGGGGGCCGATGCTGGAGGCGCTGTCGCTTGCCGGTCTCTTTACCCGAGAGGCCGCGTCGGACATGGACAATCCCGGCTCGCGCGCCGCGATAGAGGATACGGCAAATGCCATCCTGGGCGCCCCCGCATTCGTTCTTCAGAGCACGCGCGGAAATGCGCGTACCGATCAGATTGCCGTCGGGCGCGACTGGCTGCGCCTGAACCTTGCCGCAACGGGGGCTGGGCTGGCCCTGCGTCCGGTCAGCCAGGCCTTGCAGGAATATCCGGAAATGGCGGACCATTATGCCGCGATCCATGCCGAAGCGGCACCGGATGGCGGCACGGTTCAAATGCTCGGGCTTTTGGGATATGCAGTCCGAACGCCCCGCACACCGCGCTGGCCGCTAGAGGCAAAACTTATTGGCTAAGAACAGCCCGACCGACGATCTTTCGACCTATTTTCAGTTCTTCAACGAGATCGGCATCATCGACCAGCTGAGCCGCGCCCGGCTAGAGGCGCGGCTTCCGAAGGGGCTGATCCGGCCGCATTTCACCGTGCTGAACCATCTGGTCCGGGTGGCGGACGGACGCACGCCGCTGGAACTGGCCCGCGCGTTCCAGGTGCCCAAGACGACGATGACCCACACCCTATCGGGACTGGTGCGTCAAGGTTTCGTCGAGGTGCGCCCGAACCCGGATGACGGGCGCAGCAAATGCGTGTTCCTCACCGATGCGGGGCGCGGATTTCGCGATGAGACGATCGGCGCGCTGGCCGAGGGTTTCGCGGGATTCATAGAGACGTTCGATGCGGCGCGTGTGGCCGCGCTGTTGCCCTGTCTTGCCGAGATGCGGGTGTTTCTTGACGAAAACCGGGATTGAGGCGGTCAGGCCGGATGTGTGTCGGCAGGTGGGGTGGATGACGGCGAGAGATCCTCGGGTCAGGCCCGAGGATGACGCGGCGCGCGGGGCAGGCGCCTAGGCGCGGTGGGCACCGTCGGACAGGGATTTGACGAAGGCAAGAACATCGGCGACGGATTTGCCCGCCGCCAGTTCGGCGACGATGGCGCTTCCCACCACG
>JBGTLJ010000322.1:0-2690 GCA_041744175.1 Oceaniglobus sp.
GGGCACGAAGCGGCAGGCCGGTGGCCGCCAGAACGCCGGCTGCGGCACCCGAGCGAAGCAGCCCGCGTCGTGAAATGCGTGTCATCGTACTCTCCCTTTCTGGCTGATTTTACCGTATCCGAACTGCGTATGAAACCTGCATGAATCTTGCAGGAGAGCACGCGCGGTCACATCCTCTTGGCCGCACCGACGCCGAGGTTGCCGATGCCGTGCCTGTCCAGAAGTCCGGTCAGCCTATCGGGGTCCATTTCCGGCGCCGATGCGAGCAGCAGATCGGTGTGGGGGTGATGCGGCGGCGCGGACACCGTTTCCTTGTCGCCCTGTTCCACCACCCGGCCGTCCTTCATCACCACCACGTCCTCGGCGATGGCGCGCACCGTTCCAAGATCGTGGTTGGCGTTGCCGCCCGGCAGGATCTTGACGCCGGCAAAGATCTCTTCCTGTCCGTGGGGGGCGCGATGGCCCCGGCAAAGATGGCGAGCACCGCATAGACCTCGCTTGACTGCACGCGGAAGCTGGCGGTTGGCGGAATCTGGCGGAACAGACGGCGTGTTGCCTGTGGCCCGACAGTGCGGCCGAGGGCGCGGAACAGCCAAGGCCCCGATGGCGGAGACAATGAAGCCCTGTACGGCCCAGCGGAAGAACTCCGCCGCGTCCGCCAAGAAGAACAGGCAGACAGCACAAAGCACGGCGAAGAAGGCGAGCATGCAACCGATGGCGGTCGCAAGTTTCATGTCAAGGAACGCAGGGCTCCTCGACATCCGGTCCGCTTGGCGAAACCCCTAACCGGCAAGGACCAGGATGTCGGCGATGTCGGCGAGGCCGTTTATTTCGGATGCCGCAGGCGCGGGTTCGACAGGATCGACAGGATGTCGGCCGCAAGGTTCACCAGGATACGGGCGGCGGGGAAGTTCAGGCAGCAGGTCGGCACAACGGGGATATCGCGGATGTTTGCCGACTCTACGAACAGCTGGCCGATGCCGGGATAGGCGAACACACCTCGACCACGACGAACTCGGTGATGAGGCAGGCGAGGTTCAGGGAGATCACGTTCATGTTCGGGGCCAGCACGTTGGGCAGCGCGTGGCGCAGGATCACGCGCGTCGGCGACAGGCCCTTCAGGCGGGCCATTTCGATATAGGGGTTGGCCAGCAGATTGATGATTGCCGCACGGGTCATGCGCATCATGTGCGCGGTGACCACCATGGTCAGGGCCAAAGCCGGGAGCAGTGTCTTTTCCAGCCTCTCGCTTAGGCCCATCCCGGTATAGATGTCGGACAGCGACGGCAGCACAGGATTAAGCATCGCCAGAAACAGGATCAGGATGTGGGCAAAAAGAACTCCGGGCTTGAGATCGACAACAGGGAGAGGATGTTGGCGACCGAATCGAAAGCCGAGTTGCGATAGAGCGCCGCGACGATCCTTAGGGTCAGCGCCAGTGGCACGGCGATGATGGCGGTGACACCCACGAGGAACATCGTGATGGCGAACCCCGGGGCGATCTGTGCGGCGACGCCCGCCTGGCCGGATTGCGAGCCGGTGAAGCTGCCGATGTTGGCCTGCGCAAAGCTGGTGCCGGGATCGCCGCGCATCGCACCGGCCAGCCAGCGGACATACCGAACGGCCGGCGGCTGGTCGAACCCGAGATCGCGGCGGATCGACGCCACCGACTCTGGTGTGGCGCCCTAGTCCACGATCGCCAGCGCGAAGTCGCCCGGCAGCATGTTGACGGCGGCGAAGATCACCACCGATACGACGAATAGCATCACAAGGCCGGGCGCCAGTCTTTGCAGCACGATGCGCGTTACCGATCCCAAGTGCCGCTCTAGGGTTCTGGTGTGCAGGATGGTAGAGAACCCGCAGGTCGGGTGTAAAGGCCCCATGCCGTGGATCGTCGGTCAGGCCGGGCGCAGGCCGTCCATCGTCTGTACCAGCGCGCGGCTGATCCCCGGTTCGCTCAGGGCGTGACCGGCGCGGGGCACCATGATCAGCCGCGATCCGGCCCAGACGTTGTGCAGACGGTGCGCCGACACCGGCGGACAGATCATGTCATAGCGGCCCTGCACGATGGTGCCGGGCACGTCGCTCAGCCGGTCGATGTCGGTCAGGATCTGACCGTCGGAACCGAGGAACCCCGCGTTGGTGAAATAGTGGTTTTCCAGCCGGGCGAAGGCGCGGGCATATTCCGCCGGGCTTTCGCCGCCGGGGCCATCGTTGTCGATGCTGGCAAGGGTGTTTTCCCAGGACGCCCAGGCACGGGCGTGGCGGGTCTCCATCATCATGTCGCCGGAAAACAGCCGCTTGTGATAGGCCGCGATGAGATCGCCGTGTTCGTCGGGCGGGATCAGGTCGGTGAACCGCGACCAGACATCGGGCCAGAACTGTCCCGCGCCGCCGCCGTAAAACCATGCCAGTTCTGCCCGGGTCATCAGGAACACGCCGCGCAGCACCAGATGCGCCGCCCGGTCGGGATGGGTTTCGCCGTAGATCAGCGCAAGCGTGGCGCCCCAGCTGCCGCCGAACACGATCCAGCGGTCCACGCCGAGTGCCGTGCGGATGCGCTCGATATCGGCGACGAGATGCCAGGTGGTGTTCGCCTCGACCGAGGCGTGGGGCCGCGAGCGGCCGCACCCGCGCTGGTCGAACAGCACGATGCGATACACCGCGGGGTCGAAATAGCGCCGCATCGA